>QHZX01000009.1 GCA_003224835.1 Acidobacteriota bacterium
TTGCCGAAAGAACCCAGCGGGGATACGCGATCGAAGCCGAAATTCGCGAGAACACCGGCAGGTTAAGTGACATTAAGCTCGAAGTTGACCGCAACCAGGCGCAGCGCCGGCATAATGAAGAACGCTGCAGCGAGCTGATACTTCGATCCGCTTCATCCGAGTCTGAACTGGAGCAGGTACGCGCCCGGCTCGCAGCCCTCGAACAAGAGCTAAATTCGAATCGGCAGATTCTCGATTCCGCAGCCGCCGACCTTTCAGCCGCCCAGCAGGAGCTGGAGTCTAGCCAGCAGCTGGCCAACTCGGCCGCAGGCGCTTTAACCGAACTCGAGCAGCAACAAGAGCAATCGCGAGTTGCGATTCTGGAGTCGGTGGCGTCTCTTTCTAATCTGCGCAATCAACTCACGCAAGCCGCAGAACGTATGGCAGCGGCCGATCGCGAAGCCCACCGGCTGCAAACGGAAATGGCTGCAGCGCGCGCCCAAGCGGATACCTTCGGCGGAGAGCGCGGTCAGCTTGCGCTGGAATTTGAATCCGTCTCGCAGCGGGTTGCAGCTCTCACGGCCGAAATCTCGCAGACCCGAGACCTGCTTGCGCTCAAGCGCGGTCAGGAAGCCGCAGGCAAGAACCATCTTGATAGCGTGCGGGCGGAATACGCCACCGCGCTGGGGAAGAAGGGATCGCTTGAGGCCGTGATCGCCGAACACGGTTATTCCACCGAATCCGTTCGCCGTCTTTTTCAGTCCGGCGGCTTACAGGGTGGACGAGCTCCCGTGGGGGTTCTCGCCGATTTCCTCGAAGTTGAGCCGCGATACGAATCCGTCGTCGAAGATTTCCTGCGCGACGAATTGAACTACATCGTCGTGAAGTCCTGGGACGCGGCCGACGAAGGCCTGCGGCTTCTGCGTACCGATGTTGATGGCCGGGCGACATTCCTGGTTCATCCTGAGGATTCGCAGGCGCGCTTCTCATTCGTGGTTCCTGAAGGTCAGCCCGATCCTCCCAACGACGCCATTATTCCTCTCAAGCGCACGATTCGTGTGCTCAATGGATTTGGGAAATCACTGGAAGTGATTCTTCCGAAATTGCGGGATGGCTATATCGTCCCTGACCCCACGTTTGCTCGCGATCTGGCTTTAGAAAATCCGGACGCCTTTTTTCTTTCGCAAACGGGTGAGTGTTTTCACAATGTAACCGTCACCGGAGGCAAGCAGCGCGCCGAAGGCCCGCTTTCCATGAAGCGTGAATTGCGCGACGTGCAGCGGCTTTTGTCCGAACTTGAAGATGCGCTGCGGAGTGAAGAGACTCGCGTCTTAAATCTCGGCCATGAGATCAAGGAACTGAGTTCGCTTCTAGAACGCCTTGAAGCCGATAAGCGCGAATCAGAGACTCAGGCGATGACGTCTGGGCATGCCTTGCGGCAGCTCGATTCTGAAATGGTGCGCGTCCGCGAGCGCTGTGAAATTTGCGAAAGCGAGCTGTCTCGACTGACCGCCGAACGTGCGGCGCACCAGGCTATCGTTCGCGCGCGGCAGACTGAAATCATTTCTAGCGAAGAAAAACGTGTGGAGCTGGAGCAGCAAGCTGCGTCCGCCCAGGAGCGACTCGCGCTTTTGCGCCAGAATCGCAACGTGACTGCGCAATCTCTTTCCGAGCGTCAGTCCCAGGTTGCAGCGCTGCAGGAGAGGCACCGCTCGGCGGCATCAGGCCTGCAAAGGCTCGAGCAGTCTGTCTCAGAAATGCACGCCCGCATCACTGCGCTTCAATCGCAAATTGAATCTGCAGCGGCGGAGAAGTCTGAACGCGAGCTCGACAATCTGGAAATTGCAGCCGAGCTGCTGGACCTCGACTCCGAGCGCAACGCTTGCGAAACCCGCGCCGGCCTGCTGCAGGTCGAGTCGGAGCAGGTACGTGCGCGATTGGCAGAAATTGATACCCTGTTGCGCGAAGCGCGAACTTCGGTTGACGCGCTGCGCGATCGCAAAGCCGAAGTTTCAACCGCTGCGGTCAAGCTCCAGTCAGATGCGGAGCATCTCGCGCAAACTTGCCTCAATGATCTCGGCGTGCAGCGCGCAGAACTGATGACGGACTCGACTTTGGCGCGCGTCTCTGGCGACGAGCTCTTTGCCGAGGAGCAATCCTGCCAGGAAATGCGCTCCCGACTAGACGGAATGGGCCCGGTCAATATGATGGCGCTCGAGGAATATAAGGAAACCGCCGAGCGGCAGGCATTCCTCGAAACCCAGAGAAAAGACCTCCTGGAGTCGATCGAGAACACGCACGCCACAATCAAAGAAATAGACACATTTTCGCGGCAGAAGTTCGAAGAAGCATTCAACAAGATCAATGAAAATTTTCAGCTCACATTCAAAAAGCTCTTCGGCGGCGGCCATGGGCTCATGCGCCTCACCGACGAGGAAAACAGCGCCGAAAGCGGCATTGATGTTGTGGCGTCGCCTCCGGGGAAGAAACTGCAGAATGTGCTGCTGCTCTCCGGTGGCGAAAAGGCGATGACCGCGCTTGCTCTGCTGGTTGGCATCTTCCAATACCAGCCCAGCCCGTTCTGCATTCTCGACGAGGTAGACGCCCCACTCGACGAAGCCAATATCGGCCGCTTCACTGATCTGGTCAAAGAAATGAGCGTGCAGACGCAGTTCGTACTCATTACTCACAGCAAGAAGACCATGAGCATCGCTCCGGTTCTCTATGGTGTAACCATGCAAGAACCCGGCATTTCAAAGTTGGTCTCGGTGCGATTCGGAGCCACTGCCTGATAAAAGTCATTCAGAAACCCTGACGGGCTAAATTTCCACAAATCGTACTTTTCTGAATCCCGTTCTCCGTGCGGCATCCACGACAGTTTTCCTTTGTCAATGCCTCGTTAGTGGAAAACCAAGTTGCTCGAAATCAGCTATCATCTCTGCACCGTTGACAAATTTTTCTGAGCGGCTAAAATACGCGACGATTTCTACATACTTGGAGCTTTTTGCTAGCGGCAAGGTCCGGGATGTGTATCAACTCGGAAGCGACCACCTGCTGTTCGTTGCGACGGACCGCATCTCAGCCTTTGATTATGTGTTAGCCACCGGCATTCCGCACAAAGGCCGGGTGCTCACGCAGTTGTCCTTATTCTGGTTCGACTTCCTCAAGGACCTCGTGCCCAATCACCTGGTGACGGCGGACGTAAACCGTTACCCGGGAGAAGTGAAAAGCTACGCCGACCAGCTTCGGGGACGATCAATGCTCGTGCGACGCGCGGAGATGTTCCCCGTCGAGTGCGTGGTACGCGGCTACTTGGCAGGATCGGGATGGAAGGAATACAAAGCATCCGGAAGCGTCTGCGGCATCAAGCTCCCGGCTGGACTGCGCGAATCAGACCAATTGCCCGAGCCGATCTTCACTCCTGCGACAAAAGCCACAACCGGCCACGACGAGAATATTTCCTTCGAGCACATGACTCAGCTCGTGGATCCCGAGGATTCGCGCCAGTTACGCGACCTGAGCCTTGCGATCTACAAAAAGGCAGCTGATTATGCTCGGCAAAAAGGAATTATCATCGCGGACACGAAATTCGAGTTTGGCCGCACAGCATCGGGCATTACTCTAGCCGACGAAGTGCTTACGCCTGACTCTTCCCGCTTTTGGCCAGCTGACAGGTATTCGCCGGGCATGTCGCAGGAGTCATTCGATAAGCAGTACGTGCGCGATTATCTCGAGGAGATCCGTTGGAACAAGCAACCGCCGGCTCCAGCTCTGCCACCGGAGGTAGCGCGCAAGACCGGCGAGAAATACGTAGAGGCATACCGACGCCTAACCGGACGTGAGTTGGATGTGTAAAACCGGCGCCCTAGGGGAGCGCGCCGCGTGAGCATCGCAGATGTAATTATTGTGCTGGTGCTGCTGGCATCAGTGATTCAGGCGGCTGTTTCGGGATTTTTTCAGCAAGCATTTGCCATCGCCGGCGCAGTGTTCGGATACATTGTCGCGGCCTGGCAGTACCAGCGCTTGGCAAGCCACTTAACGGCATATGTGAGTTCAAGATGGCTGGCCGAAATTGTCGCGTTTTTGTTGATTTTCAGTCTTGTGCTGGTTCTCGCCGGGCTTTTGGGCAGAACGATTCGGTGGCTGATAAAAGAAGTGGGGCTTAGCGGCGTCGATCGCTTTATGGGTGCACTGTTAGGTCTGGTGCGCGGGTCTTTGTTGGTATCAATTGTGCTGTTGGGCATGACGGCGTTTATGCCCAACTCGCGGTGGCTGCAGGGATCAGGGCTGGCGCCGTATTTCCTCGTAGTGGGAAGGGCGGCAATCTGGCTCGCGCCTTCGCAGTTGCGAGCGCAGTTCTATCAAGGACTAGATTATTTACGACACGGGCAAACCGCCACGCCCCGTGCAAAGCGGTAAACCATTAGCTTTTGCAGTCTGGCCGTTTGAACAAACGGAAAGAGAGATCCTGTGAAAGATCAACTGGAAGCACTCGTACACCAGATGTATAAGAGCAACATCCTTTATTCCG
>QHZX01000049.1 GCA_003224835.1 Acidobacteriota bacterium
AAACTCCCACAGTACGCCCGATGATGAACACCAGTGGATTCACTCTACCCGGAATGAAGTAGGAGTGACTGAGGTAGGCGTTGCCCATCCAGCCCTGGGTTGCGTCCTGTCCGCCGAAATACCTGCTGAGTTGACGAATCTGAGTCACATAAAGGAACGCGCACAAACCGAGTGCGGCTACTTGACCGGCAACCCAGGAAGCAATCACGCGCAGTGGCGGCCGCTGACCCCACATTCTCCAAACGGCATAAATCCCGAGAGCTGGGGCAAGCAGAAAAGCGGAAAAATGCGAACCGATGGCAAGCCAGAGACACACGCCGGAAAAGAACATTGGTCCAGCCGAATTCCTTGCCAGGGCGCGCTCGAGCAGGTATGCCGAGCCCGTGGCAAAGGCCAGAAATATCGCATACTGGCGAATCTCGGTCGAAAGTTCAATGGAAGACGGTAAAAAAAGTACGAAGACGAACATCGTCCAGCCGACGGTTTTTTCAAACAATATTTCCGCCCAGCGAAACGTGAACCAGCAGAAAGCCATGCCGGCCAGGATCGATGGCATGCGCAGCATCAGCTCGGATGTCCCGAGTGCGCGCCAGATGTGAAGCACAAAAATCAACAGCGGCGGATGCGAGATGGCAAGGCTAACCCTGTAAGACTCCAGCCATGTGGGGTGGTTGGCGGCGGCGAAGTGCATCACCTCGTCGGAGTTGAGGAATGTGCCGCTGGCGTGCCATATGCGAAGCAGAAATCCGGCGGCGAGCAAGCCGTAAAGCCAGAAAACTTGATGCAGATCGACAGACTGCTCAATGCGCACGAGGGTTTCTTTCCATCTAGTTGCGCGAGAAGTTTGGAGTTGTTGGAGCTCAGGCATTCAAGTGGAAGCTTTTATTGAGGATAACTCAATGGTACGGCGTGGCCTATCATTGAGTTGAAGCTTCCGTTTACCCGGCCGAAACTCGTATAGCAGACCGCCTTATTGACTCGTCGCAACCAGCGCCGGTTTCTTGACACCTCCGCTCCGTGGCTTTTATTCTTAACTGTAGCTCCCTTGGTCAGTTACACGCCTTTGTGCTTCCGCGGCCTGCGCGGTACCAGTTAGGAGGGGGCGCGGAGGTTCCCATGATTATTGAGGTTCGCGAGTTACAGGCTCACCCTGTCGATTTCGACGAGGAGCTTGAGCCGGGCACGATCGATTTCGGTGCCGACGTCCACCAGAGTACGGACTTGAAGGCCGCCGGACGCGCCCAGTTGGTCAGGGAACATCATGGTAAACATGAGCTGATCAATGACATCCGACTGGCTGGCGACTTTTCGACCAGAGTAGAAATGTCCTGCGCGCGGTGTCTTGAGCCGATCAGCCGTGAAGTGGGAAAACAGTTCGATTTACTGTACAGGCCGCAAGGCACGGATGCGGGCCGGTCGGAACTCTCAGTGACCGCGGCTGAAGCCGAAGTCGGGTATTATCAAGGGGAAGGGCTGCTGCTCGAAGATGTTCTGCGGGAGCAAGTCTTGCTGGCATTGCCGCTGAGGGCGGTCTGCAAGGACGATTGCAAGGGCCTATGTCCGCATTGTGGCCGCAACCTGAACCAGGAACAATGCAATTGCGCTGAGCCGCTCGAAGACCCGCGCTGGTTGGCGCTGAAAGAGATTAAAGAGAAGTTGAAAGTTAGCGAGCAATGAGCTCCGAGCGGTGAGGACCAAGAGATCGCTCCTGACTCATAACTCACCGCTTCATCACGAAAGGAATTTCATGCCTAATCCAAAACGGCGGCACTCGAAACGACGGACCAGCACACGACGTGCCCATGATTCACTTACCAGCAGGTCACTATCTGAATGCCCCAATTGTCACGAGCGCAAATTACCTCATCGCGCTTGCCCAAAGTGCGGTTACTATAAGGGACGCGAGATACTGGAAGTAGAGGAATCCAGATAACACTGCATGCATCGCGTCATTGCTTTGGACGCAATGGGTTCGGACCGCGCCCCCAAGCCTGAGATCGAAGGCGCAATTCAGGCTTCGCGCCGCTTTGGTATTCACGTCGCATTAGTCGGCCCAGAAGAGATCCTGCAGGCCGAATTATCCCGGCATCCTTTTTCTGGCTCGCTACCCATCACAATAGTCCACGCCAGCGAAGTCATCACCATGGAAGACAAGGCGGTGCAGGCGGTGCGCGCCAAACGCGATTCATCGATGCGCGTGGGCTCGCGGCTAGTGCGCGAGGGGAAGGCGGCTGCATTCATCAGTGCGGGGAATACCGGGGCAGCGATGGCAACAGCGAAAATGGTGCTGGGGGGCCTCCCGGGCGTGGATCGTCCGGCTCTGGTCGCTATTATTCCGACCGCAGTGGGCACGGTCTCGACGTTACTGGATGTGGGCGCCAACGTCGATTGCAAGCCACACAATCTCGAACAGTTTGCGATGATGGGAGAAATTTATTTTCGCAGTATGTTCGGAACGCCCAGGCCAAGGGTCGGACTGCTCTCAATCGGAGAAGAAGAAGGCAAAGGCAACGAGCTGACGCGCGAGTCTTACCCGCTGCTGAAACAGCTACCGATTAATTTTGTGGGAAACGTCGAGGGCCGCGATATATATAACGGCAAAGTGGATGTGATTGTGTCTGATGGATTCGTCGGTAACGTGGCACTCAAAACTTCTGAGGGCGTTGCCAATCTGGTGCGGTCCACGCTAAAAGAGACTCTAGCGGCGACTATTACGCGGCAGGTGGGATATTTGCTGTCGCGCAGCGCATTCCATGATTTCAAAAAACGGCTCGATCACACCGAGTACGGTGGAGCGCCGCTGCTGGGAATCAAAGGCGCGTGCTTTATCACGCATGGCTCTTCGAACGTGAACGCCATAAAAAATGCGGTGCGAGTTGCCAACGATTTTGCCGAGCGCGATATCACTGCCCACATCGAAAAAGAAATGGCTGCGCTGCATCCAGCGGAAGTTCCCGAAGAAGTCAAAGTTGACGATTGAGGCCGCCCGAGCTCTCGACAAAATCATAAAAGCGAGTTGCGAACGATGAACACTAAAAAAGCTTTCGCAGCTTTGCTTCGAGGGTCCGGAAGATCAGTTGCGCCTGACGGAGAATACTCAACCCGCAATTCTGACCGTCTCGGTTGCGGCTTGGCGGGTGCTCGATGAAAAGGGCATTAAACCTGTATTTGCGGCGGGACACAGCTTAGGCGAATATTCCGCACACGTGGCGGCGCAAACCATCAGCTTTTCGGATGCGGTGCGCACAGTTCGCAATCGCGGCAAGTACATGCAGGAGGCAGTGCCAGTTGGGACGGGGGCGATGGCGGCAATTCTGGGCATGAGCCTCGATGCCGTGGCTGCGGTTTGCGGCGACGCCGCGCAAGGTGAAGTCTGCGAACCGGCAAATATCAACTCGCCGGAGCAGATCGTTATTTCCGGCCATGCGGCGGCGGTGGAGCGCGGCGTGAAATTGGCGCAAGAGCGCGGCGCGAAACGGGCGATACTTCTCCCGGTCAGCGCACCATTCCATTGTTCGCTGATGAAGCCGGCCCAGGAGCGGCTTGCGGTTGACTTGCAGAAGCTGCAATTTTCCGCGCCGAAAATTCCGGTTGTATGCAATGTGTACGCGAAGCCAGTCGAAGATGCGGAGAGCGCGCGGGAAGCCCTGATCCGGCAGGTCACAGGTTCGGTAAATTGGAGTGACTCAGTACAACTGCCGATTGCGCGAGGGGTTCAGACGTTCGTGGAAGTTGGACCGGGAAAGGTCCTATGCGGGCTGATGCGGCAGATTGATCGTTCAAAGAAGTGCTTGAACGTTGAAGATGAAGCGTCGTTGCAGAAGACACTGGAGTATTTGACGACGAGTCCGGTTAAGACGTAAGACGGTAGACGGGCGAGGGCGCCCGTCTCTCCACAATCTCAGTAGTTTTATTCCGTTAGCCAGCCAAACCAGTTTCCACATTCAACTTCGTTTGGTGAGGGATGCAGGGTCTTATCTGACTTGTCCACCCAGATGTAAGCGTGTTGCGCTCGGTGGTTTACCGTGGCCTGCACGATCACTCCGGTATTCGTCGAGTAGGAGCAATCGACGGAGTAGGAGTTGATCTTTCCCCATTCGCCGGCCGGTCCCCAGTCCTGATAAAAATCGTTGAAGGTGTAGTTCGAATATTTCGCCGGATGTTGCTTCCATGCTGGATCTCGAAACCAAATCCCGTACGCCCCCTCATTATCCTGGTGCTTGAGAGCTGAAAGAAACTTATCAGCGGCGTGGCGCTCTGGGTAGTTCCGCATATGGTATGCAACCCACGCCAGTATGAGCGCGGCAATGATGCTGGCAATAATCACGTTTCTGCGACGGCGGGCACGCGCCTCATCGAACTGCTGCGCATCCATTAGCGTCATGACCTACTAAGCATAATGGAATCCGGGGAAGAAGAAAAAGTTCCAGGAAAGCAGTGGCTAGCGACAAGTGGTTAGTGGTTAGTGGTGAGTGCTCGGTGCCCCAGTGCTCAGTGGCAGTGCTCAGTGGCAGTGCTCAGTGGTCGGTGCCTAAGTTGCCAGTGCTCAGAGCCGACTGCTAATCACTGCTTACTAGCCACTGACCACTGCTTTACAACGTTCTCTTAAACAACGGCACCGCAATCGAGAATGTAACAATCGCGAATACTGACAAGTAAAGCATGTCGGGCCAGATCGCGACCAGACCGGTTTCTTTCAGCAATAGGGATTTGAAACCGTGAACGGCGAATGTGAACGGGTCCACAGCCGCGATGGCCCGCAACCAGCGTGGAAAGGCTTCGATGGGATAAACCGCGCCGCTTGGGAAAAATAGTAGCGTGTTCAGGATGCCAAATATTGCGCGCGGCACCAGAGGATCTTCGACGCGGACCATCAGCAAAAACATCATGGTATTGAACGCCAAAGAAGTCAGGAAAATCATTAGCGCGAGGCCGAGGATTGTTCCCGGCCGGAAGATGGTCCCCACGCCGGCCAGCAGCGATCCGACAAGAGTGATGACGACTCCGGTCATCACCGCTTTGATTGCGCCCGCGGCATTCAGTCCAAGCACCAGCTCAGCTTTGGTAATTGGCGTAACAAGATATCCTTCGTGCACGCCGCGAGCCTTGTCGTCGATGTACAGCATGCCTCCGCCGATCATGACCGAGACAAACATTGCCAGCGCGATGGACCCCGGCAATAGATATTTCATGTATTCGATATATGGATATAGCTCGACAATCTGCAAAACCGTTTGCTGCAGAATCCGCGGCTCGACGGTGGGATTGTTGAGGGCGTTGGTTATGCCGGCCATCTCTTCTTCGAGAGTGGAGGTCATGAAGTTGTCGCTGTTATCCACGACCAGCCCGATCTTCGGCTGGTCCCGCTCATATACCCGGCGCGAATACTGCGGCGGAATAATAACGGCGCCCTGAATCTTGCCATTGCGAACATCCTGCACAGCTTTTTTTTCGTCGCTGTAATACACCGGCTCGAAGGTGCGCATGTTGGCGTGGACGGAATCAAAAGCTTCGCGGATCTTTAGCGCTTGCGTGCCGCCATCTTCATCAACCAGGCCGAGCTTGGCATCGCGAATTTTTCCGCCAAACGCGTTTCCCAGGACGATGAGTTGCACCAAAGGAAATACCATTGCTACCAGCATCAGTGCTGGCGAGCGGAAGAACTTGCGCATTTCGCGCTCGACGATTGCCATCATTCGGTTCATGGCTGCATCCCCGGTCTGGACGGCATGGTGAAAGCGTGAGCTTTGACGAGTTCATCCCGTAGCTGCCGCCCGGTGTAGTGAACGAATACGTCATCCAAAGTTGTGTTTTGAACTGAGAGAGATTTCACTACTACATTCGCGTGAACTGCCGCTTCAACCAGCTCGGTGGTAGTGCGCGAGCCGTCACCAGTAAGGATGCGATACATTCCCGCTCCTTCATGCTGAACGGAAGTGACCGCGATCAGTTTATACAGGGTCTGCTCCCAATCTCCGGGCGCACGTTCGAACTGAGCTTCGATCACATTCGATCCCGGAACGCTGGCCTTGAGTGCGGGTGGTGTGTCGAGCGCGACTAGCTTCCCGTGATCCACAATTGCAATCCGGTCGCAGAGCCGGTCGGCTTCGTCCATGTAATGCGTAGTGATCAGGATAGTGAGCTGGCGCTGGCTCTTGATATTGGTCAGCATCTCCCAGACAGCCACGCGGGAAACGGGATCGAGACCCGTGGTGGGCTCATCCAGGAAAAAAATTTTCGGACTGTGCACCAAGCCGCGCGCAATTTCCAGCCTGCGCCGCATTCCACCGGAGAGCGTTTTCGTCTGCGCAGAGCGCCATTTGGTGAGATCGACCAGGTGCAGGAGTTCATCGATATTTTGCCTGCGCTTGGCCGCCGGAACGTCGTATAGCTTGGCGTAGATGCTCAGATTTTCTTCAACGGTAAGATCGATGTCGCTGGTCAACGCCTGCGGAATCACTCCGATGGCCCGCCGCGCGTCATCAGGATCGGTCGCCACATCGAATCCCGCTATGCGAGCCTTCCCGGCGGTGATCGGAATCAGCGTCGTCATCATGCGAATCAGCGTGGATTTTCCGGCGCCGTTCGGCCCAAGCAAACCGAAAATTTCTTCTTCTTTCACTGAGAAGGTGACGTCATCCACGGCAGTGAAGTCACCGTACTTCTTAACGATGTGCTCGACCGCGATTGCGTTGGGAGTGGCGCCCTGAACGGAAGCCCCGTCGTTCAACAAGCTCAGGGCAGGCGCCTTCGCGGTGCTCGAAGGATTGGAAGAATCCAGATTCGACCTCACCATCATGGCTGGGCTCCCGATGTAGCGGCGGTATTCGAGGAAGCCGCGCCGCGCAACTGTGCAGGCGAGACCAGCACGTCCGCAGTCATGCCGGGAACGTAAGCTGCTTTGGGATTGTCTAAACGGACCTTCAGGACAATGGTTTTGATGTCGCGTTTGCTGCGGCTCACGTCACGCTGGGTCGCGAAATCGGCCTCGGCGGATTTGAAAAACACTTTGCCGAAAGTCAGAGTCCCACCCGGTAACTTGATGCGTAACGTGTCGCCGATGCCAATGTGATCGGTTTGCGTCTCGGGAATCGCGGCCCGCACCCAAGTATCGGTGAAATCCACTATGGTCACGATCGGCTGCCCGGGACTCAGATATTCACCTTCACGAGCGGCGCGCACGGAGACAGTTCCGCTTACTGGCGCGTAAATCTTTGTGTACCCGAGACGAACTTCCGCCTGTTTCAGTTGCGCTTCAGAATTCAGGAGTTGACCCCGCGTGGAAGCAACGGTGCTCTGGGCGGCGCTCGCCTGATGCGTGTTGGCGATTGCAGTGTCGAGCGCTGCCTGGGCAGCCGTCACCTGCTGCTGCCACGAAGCAACCACCGCCTGCTGCGCTTTGAGAGTTGTTTCGGCTTGAACCCGCTCCTGATCCGATGACACACCTTGCCTCGCCAATTCAATCGTTCGGCGGCTGTCGCTTTCGACTTTTTGCAAGGTTGCCTCTGCCTGCAGGAGTTGCGCGCGCGCAGACTCAAGTTGCGCCTGCGCATTCGCGACGCTGCTGGTAGTGGAACCTTTGGTGGCGACGCTGGTGGCCTGAGTGGCTGCAACTTGCGAGCGGAGACTGTCGATCATGGCTGCAGCAGCGCGGGCTTGCGCCTCCAACTCGGAAGGATCGAGCACGGCAATCAAATCGCCTTGTTTTACCCGGGTGCCCTCGTCGACCAGAAGCTTGGAAATCCTGCCCTGCACCTGCGGGCTCACGATCACCTGATTGGCATCAACCGTGCCAATTAAGTCGAGGTCCGATCCGCGTGGAGTCGAGAGCAGGTAATACCCAAGCGAAATCGCAAAGATGATGCTGAGCAAGATCAGTACTTTATTTCGCGCGTTCATTTGCGCTCTCCTTTAGTCCGCGTAAACAACGCAGCGGAGATGAAGTCGATGACCGCAGCGCGTCGATCAGCCAGCCGCTCGGGAGACATGGGATCGAAACCCGTGAGCACCGACATGATGGGCGCTGTGGTGAAATAAAAAGCAATGACGGAAATCATGGACGGCACGAAGTGAATTGGATCTACGGGTCGAAAATCTCCGCTTTCTGCACCTTCCTTTAGCAAGGCGGAGACGCTGGAGAAGATGGGCAGAAAATACTGTTGCGCAACCCGTCGCATCCGGGACGGATCACGCCCGGCTCGAAGAAACTCTGCATTCACAATGCGGTGATAAGACGGATTAGACGCAATGTAATCAAAGTGCGTGCTGATATAAACGGCCAGCCGCTCACAAGGGGGAAGAGGCTGCGCGAGTGCGTTTTGAACCGCGGCACGAACCCCGCTGAAAACTTCGTCAAGAACCGCGTCGTATAAAGATTCCTTATCTTTGAAGTAGTAATAGAGCAGCGCCTTATTCACCCGCGCTGAACGAGCAATAGCGTCGGTGCGCGCCCCAGCAACGCCTTCGCGGGCGAATTCACCGACAGCGGCTTTCAGAATTGCGGCTCGACTCTCTTCAGGCTTTCCGCGAGTGCCGAGGCGGATTGTGCGAAGGGCAGCCATCTACATCTAACTAACCAGTTAGTTACATACTACAGCGAGAATGCCACCGGTGCAAGCCCTGCTAGCCAAACATTATTCGGGTTCATCTGGGGCGGGTGTTAGGTCGCTCGCGCATTCAACCAAAAATCGCACGCACCTGGCGTCCACGAATGCCATACAATTCCGAGTCATGAATACCATAACTCTGCAGGACTACTTCACGGATGCGATCAAGTTCTGGGAGCCCCGACGGGTGGTTTACAACTTAGTGCTCGCAGCAATCGTGGTGCTCTACTTCGTGGCGTCCGATCCTGTGTCGCGGACGGCCCTGTCGCTGGATTTTGCTTTGCAACTCTTCCTGTTGGCGGTAGTAGCCAATATCGCTTATTGCGCTGCGTATCTGGTCGACGTCTTTGTGCAGGCGTCCGGGTTGCGCGATGTCTGGCTGCGGATTCGCTGGGTACTGTTCGCTATTGGCACGACATTCGCTGCGATCATTGCCCGCTTCGTCTCGATGGGCATGTTCCATCGAGCCTAGTCAGCAGCCGCCGGCAATGGATGGCACGAGCAACACTTCATCTCCGTCCTGGAAGGCGTAGCTTGGCCCGCCGAGGAAGCGAATGTCCTCTTCATTCACATAAATATTCAGAAAGCGGCGGACTTGGCCTGATTCGTCTCGCAGGTGCGGTTTGAGGTCGGGGAATTTGTCATCGAGAGTGGAGAAGAGTTCGTTTAAGTTTGTTGCGGCACAGGTAACCTTCGCAGTCCCTCCCGTGTGTCGGCGAAGCGCGGTAGGAATTTGGACGGTTATATTCATTTTCTAAAATCAAAAGCTTTTAACCGCAGAGTTCGCAGAGAAATCGAAACCGAGCTCGCCGAGAAAAATCAAAAAAGCTGGTCAAAACACAGGATTCTGACTAAAACTGACCTCGGCGTGCTCGGTGATTTCTGCAGTTAATGCCGCCTCTTAAGCTACAACCGGTTCTTGTACGTCGAGTGTTTGTCCGAGATATTTCTCGAACTCCGCCAGCTTAGGTGCGATTGGTTCTTCGGTTTCGTATTCGCCGGTCAGAACATCGGTCGTCTTCAATCCATTGCCTGTAATGCAGAGAACCGTGGTCTCGTTGGGCAGAATGCGGTCGCTCTTATAAAGTTTGCGCGCGCATCCGAGCGTAACGCCGCCGGCCGTCTCGGTGAAAATGCCTTCAGTTTCGGCAAGAAGCTGGATCGATTTCACGATCTCAGGATCGGAAACATCTTCTGACCAGCCGCCGCTCTGGGTAATAGTTTGGATGGCGTAGTGTCCATCAGCTGGATTTCCAATCGCGAGTGACCGCGCAATAGTCGATGGCTTCTGCGGCTCGATATCTGCATTGCCAAGTTTCACAGCGGTTGAAATCGGGGAGCATCCTGTAGCCTGCGCGCCGAAAAATTTCACCGGCTTCGGTTCGACGAGGCCAAGCTGAATCAGCTCATTGAAAGCCTTCTTGATCTTTACGATCAGCGAGCCGCCCGCCATCGGGCATACCACGTTGTCCGGCAAACGCCAGCCGAGTTGTTCGGCGATCTCGTATCCGACGGTCTTCGAACCTTCAGCGTAATAGGGCCGCAGGTTCACATTTACGAATCCCCAGTTGTGCTCGTCGGCAATTTGCGAGCAGAGGCGATTCACCTGGTCATAGCTGCCGGAAATTCGCACCAGCTTTGCACCGAAAACCTGGGTGCCGATGATTTTTGCCTGCTCGAGATCCGCGGGAATAAAGATCCAGCATTTGAATCCGTTGCGCGCGGCCTGAGCGGCCGTGGCGTTTGCAAGATTCCCGGTGGAGGAACACGAAACCGTGTCGAATCCAAAGCCGCGAGCGTTGGCAAGCGCAACCGCGACTACGCGGTCTTTGAAGCTCAGCGTGGGCAGGCAAACCGCGTCGTTTTTAATGTAGAGATTCTTGGTTCCGATGTTGCGAGCTAGTCCGGAAGCTTTGATGAATGGCGTGAAGCCGACCGGCAGCGTGGGTTCGAAATTTTCGGGCAGTGGCAGCAGCGCCGAATAGCGCCAAATGTTAGGGGGTCCAGAGGCAATTTTGTCGCGGGTGACGTCGGGACGGATGGAATCGTAGTCGTAGAAAACTTCAAGCGGCGAAAAACAGTCTTCACAAATCGATTTGGGGACATTGCCCCAGCTCTTGTGGCACTCCCGACAGCGCAGTTCGTATCGCATGGCTCGCTCGTTCTGAGCGGCGAGGCATCTCGCTCGGCGGACTCGGCGAACTTCTCAGCGTTCTCTGCGGTTAAAATCTTTCAAAGCCTTTAACCGCTGAGTTCGCGGAGCATTCGCAGAGAGCGCCGAGACAATCGGCCCTAAAAACGAAATCCTCTTTACCCGAAAATGGGAAAAGAGGTTCAGGAATGGCTGATAAATTCTCGCATCCCGAATCTCATGTCCCCCGTTTCCGGGCCGAGAGTTGGCACCTGGCGGTCGCGATATATGATCCCGATCCGGTTGCCGTGGCGTCTTAGGGCTCGTCCCTCAGCCACTCTGCATGAAATCCAAGGTCAGCTCCGAAGAGCCGACTGGTGAATAAATGATAAGGACAGCCGGCCGGTTCGTCAAGATAGGACTTACGTGGAATTGCGCGACGAGCAAGACACCGGCCTCAATGGCCAATCGCTTGTGTCTGCAGACCGGTTCGCGTTGACTCGGTTACGGAAGCGCGTGATTCCAGTGTCATTCGGAGGCCGTACTTTGGCCGCAAGGTGAAGCTGGGGACGAGAACCACGGGATGATCGGGTACACTTCGAAGACGAAACCGCTGCGCGATGGTGGCCAACAGCAGGGTTGCTTCCATCATTGCGAAAGATGAGCCAATACACTGCCTGGGCCCGCCGCCAAAAGGGAAGTATGCGAACCGTGGCAGCTTCTGCGACCGATCGAGAAGCCACCGGTCAGGATCAAATTTCTCCGGATCAGGAAAATAAGTCGGATGGCGATGCATAATCCAGTGGCTCATGACCACGTTCGCACCGGCAGGAATGCGGTAGCCGCGCAGCTCAAAGTCTGAAATCACCGTGCGCGCCAGGCTCCATGCGGGCGGGTATAGTCGCATCGATTCCTTGATGACGCGCTCGGTGAAAGGCAGTGCCGGCAAATCAGAAAACTGCGGAACACGGTCGCTCAACACGCGATCCAATTCATCGTGAAGTTTTTGCTCTACTTCGGGATGTTGTGAGAGCAAGTGCCACGTCCAAGTCATGCTTAGGGCAGTGGTCTCATCCGATTCCACATTGAACAGCGCGCGAACCACGATCCCTAGCGTCAGCCGCATCATCTCCTGATGGATGTCGCGGGTTTCGCCGTTGCGCCACGCCGCCAGCATTTCCACGGCGCGGTCAGTCATAATCTTCGCGTAAGACGCAACCCGCTCGCGATGAAATGCCGGCGCGGAGAGCCGCCGTTGCCGGAGCCAGGAATCGCCTTCGTTAGTGAGCAATCCCTGACCAAAAAACCAGCGGCTGTTGCGGACGACGCGGTCTTTCAGAAAATTCTTGTAGTTCCGGACCAGAACTTCTTCGATGAGATCGGGATGATTCAGAAAATATACGTGCAGCCATGCCGCGCGGTAATAAAAAATATCTCCGAATTCGCGCGCCCAGGCGGAGAAAATTGAGAGCGGATGGGGGCTCGCCAACGGCATATTACCAATAAAAAAGCGCGGTTTCGGACCTGGAGGACGGATGGGCATACGTGTGAAGATGATACGAAACGTAGTTTATCTTGAATCGTTGTTCGTGCTTGTCAGTCCCATTGCTCTCGCGCGTACCATGCCTGCGATTGACGCCAGCGCGAATTCACATACACACTGAATAGAAATGAAGAAACTGCGAGTTGGCATTCTTTTTGGCGGACGCAGCGGGGAGCATGAAATTTCGCTGCTTTCGGCGGCTTCGGTTTTCAAGGCAATTGACCAGAACAAATATGAGGTAGTGCCGATCGGCATTACAAAGGACGGACGCTGGCTCACGGCTTCCGATGCCGAGCGGCTATTGCACGGGACAGCGGGCGAGGGCAACGCGAGCGGCGGCGCCCGCGCCACACTGAGAGCGGGTGATCCGGACAGCACGGCTTCTGCCGCGGTGCTGCAAAACGGCGAATCGGTTGTCGTCCCGCCGGAGCCCCACAAATCTTCTATGACTCCATTCCAGACTGACACGCCGGTGCGGCGGGCTTCAGATCGCGCAATCAATGTGGACGTCATCTTCCCGGTGCTGCACGGGACGTTTGGCGAGGATGGAACGATCCAGGGCCTGCTCGAGTTGGCTGACTTGCCTTATGTCGGTGCGGGCGTGCTCGGCTCGGCTGCTGGCATGGACAAGGACATCATGAAGTCGTTGTTTCGCGCAGCCGGCCTGCCGATCGTGAAGCACGTGACCGTGTTGCGTGGTGAATGGGAGGCATCACCTAAGAAGATAAAGAAGCTGATGGAAAGCAGATTGAAATATCCCGTGTTCGTGAAGCCGGCAAATCTAGGATCGTCGCTTGGAATTTCGAAGGCGCGTGATGGCAAAGAGCTTGGTCCGGCGATCGACGAAGCTGCGAAGTTCGACCGCAAGATCGTGATCGAAGAAGGCGTAGGTGGAAAGAAAAATAAAGCACGCGAGATTGAATGCTCGGTTCTCAGAAATGACAAGCCGGTAGCCTCAGTCCCTGGAGAGATCGTGCCCAGCTCTGAGTTTTACGATTATTCGGCCAAGTATCTGGATGAAGGTTCGCAGCTCATTATTCCTGCGAAGTTGACCAAGGCTGAAACGAAAAAAGTTCAGGAACTTGCCATTGCCGGATTTCGCGCCGTGGATTGCTCCGGCCTGGCGCGCGTCGATTTCCTGATGGATCCCAAGTCACGCAAGATTTATTTGAACGAGATCAATACCATGCCGGGATTTACTTCGATCAGCATGTATCCGAAATTGTGGGCGGCTTCGGGCGTGGGCTATTCCGAACTGATTGACCGGCTGATTCAGTTGGGGCTCGATCGGCACGCCGAAAAGAAGCGAAATCACTACAGCCGGTAAGACAGTTTTGCCGCACAAAAAAGGATTGCAATCAATGATTGCAGTGATATCATTGATTGCATGGCCAGTATAACCATTCGGCAATTGCCCGAAATCACCAATCGCAAGCTGCGCATTCGTGCGGCACAAAACGGACGCTCGATGGAGCAGGAAGCGCGGGAGATACTGAAAAGCGAGCTGAATAAGAGCCAGGAAGCGCCCAGTGACTTAGCAGAAGTGATCCACCGCCGGTTCGCGCGTTTTGGCGGGGTGGAGCTTAAGATTCCTCGGCGTGAACCTATTCCTGAGCCAAGAATCCGGTGACCAGCGCTTGACTATTCTGGACACGAATATTCTCTCTGAGTTGATGGGCCCTTCTCCCTCACCAAACGTCAAGGCTTGGATTGCGGAACACCGATTCACCGGTGATCTACATGTCACCAGCATTAATGTTGCCGAAATCTTGTATGGTATCGAGCTTCTCCCAAGGGGAAAGCGGAGGGATGGTCTACTTGCCGAAGCGGAGGCGATGTTCGCGGAGGACTTCGCAGGGCGCATACTGGCCTTTGATGAAATCGCAGCCCGCGCGTTCGCGCAGATCGCGTCCACTCGACGCGCGCGAGGACGCCCGATCACAGAGTTCGACGCGCAGATCGCAGCGATTGCTCGGGCAAGCGGAGCGGTGCTTGCAACAAGAAACACCAGCGATTTTGCGGAATGTGGCCTGCAACTAGTAAATCCTTGGATGGATTAAACTCCATGTCAGTTTAATAATCGCCGAGAGGGAAATGATCATGACAAACTCGGAACAAAATATTGATCGCAGAACTTTTTTGTCGAAATCTGCAGCCGCTATCGCAGGAGGCTCAGCGCTCGCGAATACAGCTCTTTCATACGGAAGAATTCTCGGCGCGAATGATCGCATTTCGCTTTGCCATGTTGGCAATGGAGGCCGCGGCGGCGATCTGGATTTGATCGTCTCAAAGCTCGCTTCCAGCCACAACGTCGAGATGAATGCCGTTTGCGACTTGTGGCGGTTGAATCGCAAAAAGGCGGTCGCGACTAATACGAAATATTACAGTCGTGCTCCCCGCGAATTCCAGCACATCGAAGACGTGCTCGAAGATAAAGACATCGACGCGCTGATTCTTTCCACTCCCGATCACTCGCATTCGCCGCTGCTGAAAATGACTGCCGATGCGGGCAAGGACGCCTATGTCGAGAAACCTATGGGCAATGTCCTGGAAGAGGCGAAATCGGCGCGCGACACAGTTTTAAAAAACAAATTGATTGTGCAGGTGGGAACACAGCATCGCAGCGAACCCTATCCTCGAGCGGCTCATGATTTGGTTCAGACCGGCGTACTCGGTGACGTCAGTAAAGTTGAGATCGTTTGGAACTATCATGGCCCCCGATGGCGCGGGCGCAAAGAAACGACGCTGATCCGGGAACAGGACACTGATTGGCGCAAATTTTTGTTGAACAAGCCATATCGTCCTTTTGATCCGCAAATGTATTGCGAGTTCCGACTGTACAAAGAATTCTCCAGCGGCATTCCCGATCAATGGATGAGCCACGCCATTGATCTGGTGCACTGGTTCATGAACGACAACTTTCCGCGTTCGGCGGTTTCTAATGGGGGTGTGTTTGCCTGGCATGACGGTCGGGAGAATGCCGATACCTTTCAAACACTGCTCGAATATCCGAAAGGTTTTCTGGTCAGCTACTCGACCAGCTTCGGCAACGATTCGCCCGGATTCACCCGCTACATGGGCAAGAAGGCGACGCTCACGAACATAGGCGGCGAGGGTAGCCCGCGCTATCAGTTGGTCGAAGAAAAAGGAACGCACGAGGACAATCCGGATATCGACAAGAGCCGCACATCGAAATACATTTTGCCGCCTGGTGAAACGAAGCTACCGCCGATGGGTATTGATGATTTAACTTTGGAACACATGGCCAACTGGTTTGATTGCATGCGTTCGCGACAGCAACCGCACTGCACCGTGCATGAGGGATTCGCGCACTCGGTTGCTTGCATGATGGCAACGGAAGCCTACTGGTCCGGGAAGAAGCAGTATTGGGATTCGGCCAACGAGATGATCGTGGATCAAGCGCCGCACGCATAATTGCGATGGGCGAGTACTTTTAATTGCTCGTGGCGCTTGGATTAGACTATCTGGTCTTGGTCGGAGGCCTCCGCTCATGCACCACTTTCTAATATCAGTTTTCCTGGCTGCAGTCGCATTCCCCGCTCTTGCTCAAGGAAAGCACCCGTTCACATTCGAAGACATGATGGCGCTCAAGCGCGTAGAGGAGCCGGAGGTGTCGCCGGATGGGAAGTGGGTGCTGTTTGCGGCGGTTGATGTTGATCTGAAGGCGAATACGAAGACGCCGCATGTGTGGGTGGTGCCGCTGAACGGCTCAAAAGCAGGTTCCTCCGCTTCGCCGGACGCTTCGCATCCCGCTTCGGTCGGAATGACAGAGAGTAGAGAGAAAGAAATCATTTCCGACCAGGACGCCGACCGGCCGCGGTGGGCGCCGGATGGGAAGCGGTTTGCGTTTGTCTCGACCAAAGAAAGTGGATCACAGATCTGGATCGCAGATTTTGATGGCACGACAGGAATGGTAACCCGTAAGTATCAGCTGACGCATATTCGGACCGAGGCTGATGGCGAACTGTGGTCTCCGGATGGGAAGAACATTTTGTTCAAGTCGGATGTTTATCCGGAGTGCGCGGGCACTCCAGCGGAAGAAGCTGCATGCAATGGGAAGATGGGAGAGGAAGCGAAAAGTTCGAAGGTGAAGGCGCAGGTCTTCACGCACCTGCTTTATCGGCATTGGAATGCGTACAAGGAGGGAAAGCGTAGCCACCTGTTTGTCATGCCAGTTTTTTTTTGGCCTGAGAACGATCTCCCGCCTGTTTCAAGGCCAGAGGAACCGTTCAATGGTCCCCGAGACAACGTCGGTGCATTTGTGATGATCTTTCCTCGTGACATCAGCCCCGCGGATTACGATGCGCCGGTGTTTTCGCTCGGAGGGCAGGATGATTATGCGTTTTCGCCGGACGGGCAGGAAATTTGTTATGCCTCGAACCATGATCCCGAGCCGGCGATTTCAACTAACAATGATTTGTTTACCGTGCCGGTGAATTTTCCGGCGAGTGCGACATCGAAGGACGTATTGGCAGCAACGAGGAATATCACTGCTGAGAACAAGGCCGCTGACAATACCCCGCTCTATTCGCCGGATGGCAAGTACATCGCTTATCGCGCCCAGCAGCGTGCGGGATATGAGAGCGATCGGTTCCGCCTGCTGCTGTACGACCGCAAGACGGGTAAGAAAGCGGACCTGAGTGACGGCGAGGA
>QHZX01000104.1 GCA_003224835.1 Acidobacteriota bacterium
GCGTAATTCCAGAGGCGTTCACCGCGCGATCGTTTGTTAGGATGAAAGCGCTCGCATAACCAACCATGCGCAAAACCTTTCACTTCGATTCAGCTCCTGATCCTTATATCGCCGATGCGGCGGTGCTCTGCTGCTTTGACGAGCGCATTCGCCAGACTGTGTACAAATTTCTCAAGCACCAGCGAATTCTGCGTCCGGACATGATTATTGTCGCCGGCGGCGCGAGGACCCTCGCGTCCCCGCGCAATGATTTCGAACGCGACTTCATCCTAGAGCAGGTGCGGATGTCGATTCTGTTGCACCAAACTCCCTGCGTGTTTCTGATGAGTCATTCCGATTGCGCGACCTACGGCGGACTGGCGGCATTCGGCGGAGACCGTGAGCGGGAAGCTTCACATCACAAAACAGAATTGCAACGCGCGGCTCAGTTGATTAAAGACAATTTTCCCAATCTCGAAGTGCAGTGTTTCTTTGTCAATTTTGAGGGAGTTTTTGCGGCTTGTGGCAAAAATGCCGAGCAGGCCGCCTGAAATGTTCGCTGCTCCTAGGTTCTCTATTCTTCCGGCAGAGCACTTTCGATCGCGGCGCGAACTTTTTCCATCAAGTTTTCGCGCGTGCCGAAGTCGTTAGGTTCGATGGGCGAATGGAAAGTTACAGTCACAAGCGTGGGCTTGATCGAGAACCGGCCCTTCGGCATTGCCTCGTGAGTTCCTGAAATCGTTACCGGAATCACCGGAATCCGACATTCTTCCGCAAGGTAGAACGGACCCTTTTTGAACGGCAACAGTTTGCCATCGTAAGACCGATGGCCCTCCACATAAATTGTCATGTGAATACCCTGCTTGATCACACCGGCCGCGTCGTGAACAGCAGCGATTCCAGCATCGCGATTGCCGCGGTCAACTGGCACCAGCGATCCCATACGCATGGCTCGTCCCAGGATTGGAACTTTGAACAATTCTTTCTTAACAAGAACAGAAGTACGCCCCGGAAGTAGTGGGATTAGCAATGGCGGATCGATGTTCGAAACGTGATTTGACATAAAGACATAGGTGCGCGACCGATCCAGTCGCTCCAAACCGACGGTTCGTGCGCGAATTCCAGCAATTCGTACTCCGGCCGCGGCCCCCCACATGGCCACCCGATAAAGCGGGCGCACATCACCGGTGATCAAGACCCAGGGAAAACAAAACACCGCCGCGACAGGCAGGTACAAGGCCCAAAAGGTGAGCATGAGAATGGTGCGGATCATTGCGGGGAGGTTTGCTTTTCGTCGCCTTTGCCGAATAGCCACGCCGCGCGCCGGGATTTTTGCTCTGCCGTGATGTGGGCGAGGTCCTCCACGCGAAACACTTTTTGCTTGCTTGCGCCGAGTGTCCATTGCAACTCATACTGAATGCCCGCACGAGAAACGCTCAGCTGCAATCGAGTTCCGGCGCCGAGATTGGCGATATTTTTTTCGAAGTCACGGCCGGCCTGTCGGCCATTCATCTGCAAAACTATGTCGCCGGCTTTCAGCCCTGCACGATCAGCCTCGCTCTGAGGATCGACTTGCACCACAGTGGGTGGTTGATCGAACGCCTGCGCTGCCTCGAAACCAGGATCGGCATAGGTCACCTCGGTAGCCGACACTCGCAAGCCTACGCGGCTCAACAAACTGTCCCAGGGTAGCTCATCCACACCGCTGACATATTTCTGAAAGAAATCGCGGAGATCCGTATGGGACAGAGTTTCGGCCGCCTGACGGACACCCTCGGAATCCGGAAAGAACTTTCCCTGCTTGGCAAAGTGATCGTTCATCCAACGAAACAAGTCTTCAAGCGAGCTTCGATCATCGGTAGTTTCGCGCATTTTGAGATCGAGCAACACTCCAATCAATTCGCCTTTGTTGTAGTAGGAAATGCTGCGAATCGGAAGATTGTAGTAAGGATATTTTTCAAGCCATGCATCTACGCTGGCCTGCTCGGCTGATTGGGTAAGGTGAGCGGGACGGCGTTCGAGCTCTGTTATTTCTTGTCCGAGGTGATTGAGGTAATGCGGCTCGTCAAGCAGGCCGGCGCGCAACAGGACGTACTCACTAACGGTACTGTCCACACCTTCGCTAAACCAGAGTGCGGACGTGTAGTTTTCTTTTGTGTAATCGATTGGCTCGAGCGACTGCGGACGGATCCGCTTCACATTCCAAAGATGGAAAAACTCATGCGCTGTTATGCTGATGAACCGCGCAAAGTCCGCGTCGAGATCACGCTTCGGTAAAGTGATCGCGGTGCTGTATGAGTGCTCCATCCCGCCGCCACCAGCCGACTCCGCGAAATGATAGATGAACATGTAACTCTGGAAGGGGCAGTCCTGCATCCAACTTGCTTCCGTGGACACGATGCGTTGAATGGGAGGAACAATTTTGTCCGAGATTGCTTCCGCTTCATCGGAATCAATGATCACGCGATACTTTCCGCAGTCGGCGTTAAAATCTCGCTCACTGAAGCCACTGATTTCAACCGGCGAGTCCACCAGTTGATCGTAGTTAATTCCCGAGAAGCCGCTTCCCTGCTGTGCTAGTGGTGTGGCAATTTTCCATCCTGCAGCAAGGTTGCGAAATTTAACGTCGGTGGGATTACCGCGTGCGCCTTCGATGTAGCAGAGAATTTCAGCCAGATTGATGAATGCATGTTGTGAATTTAGCTGCGAACCATAAGATCCGGGATTGTCGCTGAACATTTCATATTGAACTTGCGCGCCATTTTCTGCTCCGGTGACTCTCCAGCGGCTCTTGTTCAGCTGAATTAATGGTAGTTGCTTGCCGCTGGCGTTGGCGCGAATCCAGTTCATGTTTTGCGAGAAGTCTCGGACTTGGTAAAGCGCGTTCCAGACCGGAAGTTGCAATTCACGCTCGCTTTGTCCCGGAGGGACATCGATCGTGACCTGAATGAGATGCTTCTCCGGATTCGCCAGAGACACTATGTAGTGAATGCGATCGGCGGCGAGCACGAACTGACTAGA
>QHZX01000105.1 GCA_003224835.1 Acidobacteriota bacterium
CTGGTTCTCATCGACAAGGACTTCAGGGTGGTGGGGCTACGCGAGTTGGTGCGTCCATTCACTGTGACCTGGCCTAATCATCGTGCCGAAAGCGTCCTCGAGTTACCGGCGCATTCCATATTCCGCAGCCGCACTCAAATTGGAGACCAACTGCTGATTGAACGCTATGAAGCCCGGAAGCCTCCCCGAGCTAATGTTTCTGATGGAATAAATTCAGGCGACCAGGAACGCGCAAATCTTAACGTTGCTTTGGCTGGGGCCCGGCCGCCGGTTCCTGTGGCTCCGCAAGCTTCTCCGGCGAATTTATCGCGCGCGAGCTATGCAGATACTGAGACCCGTTGAACGATCAATTCTGATCTTTTTTGTGAGTGTGTTTCCGCTCATACCAGCAAGTTGAAAAGCCACCGTGCGGAAAAAAGAGTTCACGCAGGTTTCTTGTTGCGGGGGCTGGAAGTCGTATTCAGTTTTTCCATTCTTCTCTTGAATCGCATAATAAAATTGCACGGCGAGTGTGCCATAGGGATTGCGTTGTGGCTGAGGTTATAGCGCCACACCGAATAGTCAATCGCATAATGACAGAGCCGCCGCGGCCACTAGGACGGCCAGAATGGCTAACATTTTCTTCATCGATGAGAACTTCGCCAAATTAATCTTCTTTATTGGCGATTTAGCCACTTCAATTTACAGTTAAGTAATAATCGGTTGCATCTTGTTGCGTTCAATTTCTCGGGAGCATCGATGCCATTGTTATTGCCCTCGCGCCGAGCTGGGAATTTTTCATCATTGAATTGTGAGCTGGGCGCTATTCTACTCGGGCTCCTGTTTTCCCCGGCGGCTTTCGCCCAAGCGCAGCAGCTGCGGCTGCAATTTGATCCTGCGAAGACTACGGTTGCGTTTACTTTGGGCGATATCCTGCACACCATTCATGGCTCTTTCCGATTGAAGGAAGGGAGTGTGAGATACGACACCGCAAGCAGGTCAGTGGATGGAACTATCCTCGTCGACGCACCTTCAGGACAAAGTGGCAACCGCAGCCGTGATCGCAAAATGCATCGCGAAATCCTTGAGAGCGCCCGCTATCCAACCATCACATTTCGGCCCGACAAAGTGCAGGGTACCGTTGCGCCAATGGGAACTTCAACCCTGCAAGTGCATGGAATCTTCTCGATTCACGGCAGCGATCACGAATTGACTGTACCGGTCCGGGTGGAAATTTTTCCCGACCATTGGATCGCCGACACCCATTTCACCGTCCCTTACGTGAAATGGGGCATCAAGAACCCGAGCACGTTCGTACTGCGCGTTAGTGAATCGGTTGAAATTGACGTTCATGCTGCCGGTGCGAATTCTGCGGCCATGAAAGCCCCTTAAGGAACTGCACCTGGCAAATCCACAAATTCGGTGTGGACGTTTCCATTCGGATCGATACTGTGCACGGCAAAGCCCAGCTCACCGCCCCACGGAAGCCAACTGGTAGACGGAGCGACGTGCCAGGTGATTCCCTCGCGCTCAAAGACTCGCCCATTATGCCAATGGCCGACAAGCATATGTTTAATATGTAATTGCTGTAAGGCCTTCATTTCTTTCGAGCGGTATGGTTCGCTGATTACCCAATAAGGCTTGGGATCGGGAAACTTTGCATCGTGAAACACAGGAATATGTTGCACGCCGATCACAATGCGGTCGGGAGTGCGCTGCTCTTGTGTTAAGTCGTTCAGCCATGACAACATTTTCTCGGACTCTTCTTGCGTATCACCCGGCAAAGGAGCTGGCGCCTTTGCTCCGTATACGTCGTAGTTCTTCACCTGGAATTCGTAATAATCCTTGCGGAATGCTCGCCGGTACCGATCTACATCCTTGCTGTGAACGTCATGATTTCCAGGCAGGTAATAAAGAGGCGATTTCAACTTCTTGAGAATGGATCGAGCTTCGTCCCATGCTTGCGGGTTCTCGCCAATGTCACCAGAAAGAATCACCGCATCCGCATCTCGGTCATTAATCATTTTGACGGCCTGCCGCAGGTTCTCCGCGGCATGTGGAGCGTGACCGTCTCCGAGGTGCGTGTCGCTGATTTGCACGACTAAGACCTGGTCTTTGTCTTTATCCTTACCATTGCCTCTGGCATCGGCACTCGGGGCTTTATTCTGCGCATTTAAGAACGCTCCGCATGTGATCATGAGTGTTACAACGACAGAAAACTTTATCTTCATATCCCTGTAGAGGCAGGAGAGATATGCCGGGTTGTTTGCTCGTGAAATTGAGGGTTCTATTTGGTTTTTCGTTTCCTGTCGTCCGGCGCTAGTCTTTTTGCATTATTGCTCGGCATTGCGAATTCCGGCTACATTCCTCAGTCTGGATCCGAACGCTACCGTGGTGAATTCATGAGGACTCCATCGAGCATTTCGCCAGTTCCAACGAAAAAGGCCCGCTGGAAGAAAATTGCGGCGGGAATTCTCAGTGCAATATTCGTGCTTTGGATAGGCTTGGTGGCCTTCATCTGGCGCGCAATGCACAAAACGCCCGAGGACTTCGCTCGAGTGATGTCGCATATGCCGTGGGAAATTTTCCTAGCGGTACCTTTTGAAACGATGTGGACTCGCGCCCGCGCGGGCGATTTAAACATCGGAGACTCCGCACCCGACTTTTCCCTGCTTAGGTTGGATAAGACCGCGACCATTCATTTCTCCGAGATAAACAAGACGCAGCCCGTCGTCATGGTATTTGGCAGCTACACCTGACCGCCATTCCGGCGGGAGGTTCCCGCCCTCAACAAACTTTACGATCAGTACGGCAGTCAAGTTTCATTTCTGGTGGTGTACATCACCGAAGCGCATCCCAGTGACGTTTGGCAGATGGAGAGCAATGTAAAAGAAAAAGTTGTTTTTGCGACTCCCAAGAACGAGGAAGAACGCGCGTTCATTGCCGGCGCGTGCGTGCGCAAGCTCGGAATCAAATTTCCAGCCGTGCTCGACGAATTCGGCAACTCCACCGAGAAAGCCTATACCGGGTGGCCAGACCGAATTTACTTGATTGACCAGAACGGCCACGTAGCATACAAAAGCCGCCCTGGTCCATTTGGTTTCAAAGCAGACGAATTGGGTGCAAATCTCGCAAAGCTCCCAAAGTCACACACGTCAGATAAGCTCCAGCCGAAGCCAGAATGACTGGCGAGAGCACCAATTTAGTTCTCAACAAACTTTGTTTATGTGGCGGAAGCGAGTGGGAGTCGAACCCACCATCGCCATCAAAGATAACGATCTACGGTTTTGAAGGAATCGGTGCTGGTTTCGCAGATAGACAAGGCTGAATGCATTTTTACGAGATCAACATTCTTCTCAGTGATATTATTGTTCGGCCTCAGAGACAAAGAATTCATCAGCAATGGAACTAGCCGCTAACCTCGAAACCATCGAAGCCTGTGCCCGAGTCGCCGCCCTCGACATCCTACCTAATGACCTGACCAGAATGTTGTATTTAGCTTCGCTAAGGGACTGCAATAGTGGTCGCTATCTTCATCCGCAACTTTCTTCAAAGATGGGAGTAGAGAAAGCTGATCACACATTGAGCGCATACCATGATCAACTTTTTCGGCGCTTGCTGACGACGCCCATATCAGCCTATGTGCTCCAACTCGAGGAGTACATTCGTTATACGAGAGCCGACAGGAGCATAGTTTTGCGGACCTGGCAGTCGTTGCAGGCATACCGTTCCACCGTCCCGTTGCAGGCTCTTCCCCTCTACTCCGAACTGTTTTGCCTGAACATTGAATTAGCGTTGACGATTTTGAATGATCCCCGGTCCTGCCTGGATCGGGAGTGCTAGGAAGCAAGATCGCGCTTATGAGGAACTGATCCAAAAGGTAGCCAGGCATTGGTTACTCTGCCCACCACCGTCGCTTCCCGTGGCATCTTGAAACGGCGAATTGGCTTTGGCGACAACGGATGGGGCACCAAAGTCAGGTCCCGCCCATCCACCTGACACCAACAGCACGTGTGCCCTTCGGTATGCCAGACAAGGTATATAGGACGCTCCCGCATGGATCGCCACGCGAACACTTGAATACGGTTCTGCGAGGTATCGATTTGCACCACCGACCGCGACGGGAGCAAGTCGGCCATGCTGTGGTCGTTGGAACCAATCACCGCATACCGATAACGCACCGGATCAATTTGGGATTGGAGTATCGAAGGCAAGTTTGCCGTGTCTTGCGGCTGCAGCCTCAGCAACATCGTTTCCTGCGTATTAAAGTTCCTATCGAAATTGAGCGAAAACCGGAATGGAGGTTCGCTTGTCGCCAGGTTTTGGGATAGAGAGACGTCTTCTCCTGATTCCGCTTCGTAATCTGCCATTTCTTTAGCATCGATTCCGAACGGCAACAATAGTTCGTTCAACGGCACCTTCAATGACATCGCCAGAGCGAACAGTTTGTGAATGCTTGGAATGGAGCCGGCTTCGATGTCTGCAAGCGTAGAGTGTGGGACATAGAAGTCACTGTTACGTTTGGCATCTGCAACAGCGCGCGTGATACGTTCGACGTCGCTCGGTTTGATGAGCCGCTCTTCGCGTAAAGCCCGAATCCATTTTCCCGGTTCCATTCTCCTGGCCAATCCCCCAAATTCAGTCTTCCCGAGATTTTGGCCCCGGATTGAAATCACTCAGGGACCAAATCATCGCAATCATATTCGATTTTTGAAGCATTCCTTACAGAACGCGAACTGATTACACCACAACGAATCGCCGAAGACTCATTCGGCTAAGCAATAACGCTGTTGGTTGTGTGCAAAGAATCCAACAGATGCTGATACCGCACCTCGAAAGCAGGTAAGGACACCGGCCAAGATGGAAAAAGCCATTTTAGATACAGGCAAAGCCTAGCTAAAAGGAGATTTAATCGCAACTGAAACGCGATAGCGATCAGGTCATCGACCTTTTGCTCCAGTGCGGCATCGCCTTTCATTTTGGCCAATCGGCCCAGTCCCATCAACTTGCCGGCATTCTCGTCTACTAGGCGAATCATGCCCAAGGCCAACCGAATTCGCCTCCTCTGAAATTTTGCAAATTGATTTCCAGAAAGACAGCTGCGAAGTTGAGCTTCTTCTTTGCGGTCAAGAAGCACGCGGAAAATCTCCACGTCAATGACGTGGTTTTTTTCCGTCCACTCATCTTCGTCGAGCAGTTCGCCATGCCCACCACGGAGAAGTGAGTAGGCGAAAACCAGCGCCAACAATGCCACGCCAAGAATGATTAGTGTCGATACCATTGATGAACGTATTCTCTTACCGCATTATTCCACTCGCCCAGATTGGCCTGTGGCAAATGTTCTACTAGAGTCCCGCGCCGTGGGCGAAGGATATAGAAAGCCCAAATCATTGCGGCAAGATTATATGCTGCAGAGTTAAGGAGCACCAAATTCGCATCGCTCACGACATGCAAGTGCGCACGAAATTCAAACCCAGCAAGCACCACTGCCGAGTAGATTCCGAATCCAGCGATGATTCCGACCGAGACATCGCGCCAAGTCAATCCTAGCCGCGACATCAGCGCAATCACGACAATCAATAAAACAACCTGCAGAAATCGAACGGAACGCTCAGCCAGAATGATGTATTCGAAGATAGGGTCTGCTCCGGTGCCGCCCTTGGTCATAATCAGCATTAGCAGAGCTGTGATCGCAGCAATTGCACCGAAGATACAAACGGAATTCAGGACGAATCTCAGCGATGGTGACGGCGGAAGCACAGTTCCAAGGATTTCGAAAATAACCGCCAAACCTAGGACAACGGCGAGAGCTTCGCAGCCCCAATACGTGAGAGCGTGAAGCCGATGCCCGTAAGGCAGGAACATGAGGGCAAGTTCCTTGAAGATAATGAACGTCGTGTATCCGAAAAAAATGGGGAAAATTGTTGGCATTTTGCGCTTGAGCATACCGAGCGCAATGGCGACCTGAAGAATAAGCGGGAGAACCCAGAAAGTCTTGGCTACGAGATAAGGGAAGCTCATGGGCCGCACTGGCAGATTACTCTGAAATCAGTCGGCCCACAAGAATCGATCGAATGGGTACGTTTTCGCTTACTTGGGGCAGTAGCTAGGTGAGCATGTCGGCATTGGAGACCCCCCGTCGGCTAGAGATGCAGTGGACAATGCAAAAGTCATCAAAACGGCTGCAACAATCAAACGCACAATCTTCTTCATGTATCTCCCTCGAGGTTAGTGATAAGCGCTTTTGCGCTGGAGACACACTACGTGCAGTCCGTAGGA
>QHZX01000106.1 GCA_003224835.1 Acidobacteriota bacterium
CAGTCGCTTACACCGAAAATTTCATAGCTCGCCGCCACTGCCCAATACATCAGCGGAGCTTTTTCCAGATAGCGAATTCCATCGGTGTAAAGCGTGACCCAATCGTGGCGGAGCACCATCTCGCGGGCGGCTTCGGCATGGATGGTATCGACATCATCGAGCAGAGCGGGAGTAAAAATTCCTGCCAGGTAAATCAGGACCCACAAGAGGAGAATTACCGCTAGCGAAGAGTAGCGAAGGCGAGCGCCTTGATGAAATGCGTCCGAAGAAATTTGATTGTCAGCGCCAATATCCTGGCGGGAAATTGAGGTTCCCATGCTGCCGAAATTATATGGGAGCAATTAGGCTACTTGTCGGACGCTCAGGCGTTCGGAGATGAGCCTTACGGCTGCTTGTCCGAATGGTCATCTCCCGTGTCCATTCCGACTAGTAATCGACGAACGGTCATTCCGAACCGGCTTTAGCGGTGAGGAACCTGCTCTTCATTTGCTAAAAGAAAAACAGCAGGTTCCTCGATTCTGGAATCATTCGCTCGCGAATGATTCCGCTTCGCTCGGAATGACAGGTGCAGGTGCGGTGCTAACTGCTTACTCCATCTGTAAAAAACCAAATTCCGCACGCCCTGCCTCTCCAAATAGGGGAAGACAAGGACGGGGCACCCTGCAATTTCTTTTTGAAACGTAGTCTCCGCCTACGAGGCCGAGGCGTCTATTCACCCGACGTCTTCGCTCCAACCCTCCAGCGTCTTCTTTACGAACGCCATGAACTGGTCGGCGATGGCGCCATCGATAATGCGATGGTCATAGCCAAGGGTCAGGTGCACAACTGAGCGGATGGCGATGGAGTCCGCGCCATCTTTATCGGTTACAACCAGCGGCATTTTGGTAATTCCGCCGACGCCCATGATTGCCGAATTCGGCTGATTGATAATCGGCAGGCCGAATACTGCGCCAAATTGTCCGGGATTGGTGACGGTAAAAGTCGAACCTTCAACCTCCTCCGGCTTCAGCTTCTTGTTGCGCGCGCGTTCGCCGAGGTCGGTGATGCCGCGCTGCAATCCCAGAAAGTTCAGCTCGTCGGCATTCTTGAGAACAGGCACGATTAATCCCCAATCGAGCGCAACCGCTATACCGACGTTTACGTGCCGGTGATAGCGAATGCCGTCGCCTTCGATAGAAGCATTGACGATTGGGAACTGCTGCAGCGCTATGATCGCGGCACGCACGAAGAATGGCATGAAGGTAAGGCGCGCACCGTTGCGCTGCTCGAAACTTGACTTGAGTTTGTTTCGCAGATTGACGATGCGGGTCATGTCTACTTCGAACATGCAGTGGACGTGTGCGCTGGTGCGGCGCGACTCAATCATGCGTTGGGCGATGATCCGGCGCATGTTGGTCATTGGCACCAGGTCGCCTGGAATGGCGGCCGGGGTCGCACGAGGCGCCGGTACCGAAGCTGCAGATGTGGGCTGCCGGACGTCCCCACCCGGCTGAACCGGAGCTTGGGCGGGCGAGACGCCCCCACGTTCCTGTACTCCTGATCCGGGCTGTCCTTCTATAAATGCAAGTATGTCTTGTTTAGTGATTCGTCCGCCAAGCCCGGTTCCTTCAACTTGCGAAAGATTCACGTTGTGCTCGCGAGCGATTTTGCGCACCAGCGGAGAAGATCGCGCATGCTCGTCATCTTCATGTACCTGAGCGGCAGGCGAAGGCGCTGGCTCGGTCCTTGCAGGAGCAGGTTCGGGCCGGCTAGCAGGCCGGGATTCGGTTTTGGGAGCAGCCGGAGCTGGCGCTGCTTTCTTTTCCGCAGCAGGAGCGGACTTCGTAGAACCGGCACCATCTCCGTCAGAAATTGTGCCCACAACGGTGTTCACCTGAACGGTGGTGCCTTCAGCGACTTTGATCTCCTGCAGTACGCCCGACGCGGGCGCGGGAATCTCGGCGTCCACTTTGTCAGTTGAGATCTCAAACAGCGGCTCGTCGCGTTGGATCTTATCGCCCGGCTTCTTCAGCCATTTAGTAATGGTCCCTTCAACGATGGACTCCCCCATCTGGGGCATAACAATATCGGTAGCCATAATTCCTCTTTGGGCTCGGTCAATAATTCGAGCCAAATCGCAACCTGTAATTATAGCGAAGCTCAAGTGATGGTCGTGTGTAGGCGAACTTAACCGGGCAACAGCTTTTAACCGCAGAGCACACAGAGATTTCGCCGAGAATGCGCAAGATTTGACGCGGCACGAGAAGTTTCAGGAAAGATATTTCAACTTACTTGCGCGGAAGTAGACTCGTTCGCGCCCAGGTTGGGATTCATCAGCACTCTCTTAAGGCGGAGTTTCTCATCCATGAGTGCCTTGAGTTGGGCGCCGTCAGAATTGCGAAAAGATTCCAGCTGTTTCTGGATTTGTTCCAAGCGTCGCCGGATCTGCACGCGCCGCAGTGCCCGGCTTGCGCCTTCGACTTTTTCGGCAGTTAGTTCCTCATCGTCTTTGAGCAAAATGGCTGCGAGCAGTTGTCGATCGCCATCCAAAAATGGAATGTCCATGATGCCAGTCTCAGGCGGCGGATTTAGCAGCATTTCAATCAGCGACTCAGTGCCGAGACCCACGTGCAGACGCTCCGAGGAGAGCACGTATCGGGCCTGCCGCGCCGGCTCGAAGGCATCGTCCGCCCCAGATCGGTCGGAAACGTAGTCCTCGCTTTGGAACTGCGACTCCGATGTCAGCGCTCGGATCAGAATTTTTTCGGCATCGGTGACTTGGGCCTCCGTGGGCGCTTTGACCGTGGCACTCTTTCGACTAACGGCGGCGTGCTTCAATTCCTGTCGCAGGACCGCCGAGTCTATATTCAGCTTCTGGGCAATTTCTTCGGCCACCGAATCACGAACAATCCGGCTGGGTACGCGCTGAATGTGCGGCAGCAGGTAGTTGAGAGCTCTATGTTTACCTTCCGCGCTGCGAACCGGAAATTGTTGCCGCGCGCGTTCGATGAGGTAATCGAAATATTTCTGCGAGTTTTTCAGGGCTGCGGTGTAGGCGTCTTTTCCTTTACGACGCACGAACAGGTCGGGGTCAAGCCCAGATTCGAGCGTCAATACGCGAATATCGAATTCTTCTTCTATTAGCAGACCAAGCGTGCGTTCAGTGGCCTTGGCGCCGGCGGCGTCGG
>QHZX01000050.1 GCA_003224835.1 Acidobacteriota bacterium
ATCCGGTATTTGTTGCGTTGAATATGACCGCGCAACCGCAGACAGTGAACTTCAAATTGAAAGGTTTTGGCGTGGATGGAAAGACTTTACGTGTGTTGCTGGCGGCGCCAGACCCGGCAAATTCTGAATTATCTATGACGGGAGTAAAGCTCGAGCCGTTCGGGGTCTTGATTGCCGCAGTGGAGTAGTACTAAAGAAGCTGAGCAGATTCCCAAAATGGGTTTATCTCTGCGATCTTTGCGTGATCTCTGCGAACTCTGCGGTTAAAATCTTTCCGTGTCATACCGCAGTCTCACCAGCGATATCATTGGCTCCGCCATTAAGATCCACCGTAAACTGGGCCCTGGTTTGCTGGAGTCTGCTTATGAACCATGTCTATCATACGAACTCTCGAACTTAGGATACAGAATCGAGCGACAGAAACCCGTGCCTCTCGTTTACGAAGCAGTGAAGTTAGATTGCGGCTTCCGCGCAGACATTGTTGTGGATCAAAGAGTTGCGGTAGAACTGAAATGTAAGGACGTTCTGCATCCCGTAGACGAAGGTCAACTGCTTTCTCATTTGCGCCTGCTTAACTTACCGATTGGAATTCTGATTAATTTCCATGTCGTGCTCCTTAAAGACGGAATAAAACGGCTGGTGAACAACTACACTGAGCCTGTTTCTGAGCACGTTAAAAGCGCTTAACCGCAGAGTTCGCAGAGATCACGCCGAGATCGCTGAGGAAATTATTTGCTTCAACTTCGCCGCGCTCCGACCTTTTGATCGGTCACAATTCCTTGTCCTTCCTTCACGAAAACAAGCTGATTCACTGGGACATCTTTCAGGATATCCACCTGCCCACTTGGCCAATGAATTTCCAGCAGATCAACTTTTCCAGCCTTGCCTAACCCGAAGTGCACCCGCAGATCGCTTTGCGAAAAATATCCCCCGCCGCTCCGAACTTCATCAATCTGCCGATGCGGCTTGTTCTCCCCCGGAACAGTTGCAGTGCAACTCACTCGCGCGCCAATCCCGCTGCGATTCGATTTCGTTCCGATCAATTTCACTTTGATCCAATTGTTCCCCGAAGTTGAATCGCAACGTAGCAACTGCGGCAATCCATTGACCGTGTTCACGACCATATCGATATCGCCGTCATTATCGAAATCACCGAACGCACAGCCCCGCGCCGCAACCGCAGCCGTTATACCCGGGCCTGCCATGTCCGTGACTTCTTCGAAGCGGCCGTTTCTCAAGTTCCGATAGAGCAATTTGTGTTGGCTGTATCCAGCTTCCGTCTTGAGCTGCTCGACCTCGGGATACACGTGACCGTTGCAAATCAAAATATCGGCCCAGCCGTCGTTGTCGAAGTCGAAGAATCCGCACCCCCAGCCGAGATATTGCGTGTGGGCACCGAGTCCGGCGGTGAACGTCGTGTCCTCGAAATTTGCGCCGCCCACGCTCTTATAGAGTGATGGCGTGTCGCCCGCGAAATTTGTTTTCACGATGTCGAGATTGCCGTCCAGGTCATAATCGGCGGCAGATACGCCCATTCCCGCCTGCGGCTTGCCGTCGGGGCTGAGCGCACATCCGGCCACGACCGCGATGTCTTCAAATTTTCCGTTCTTTTTATTCTGATAAAGCGCGCTCGGCGCAGAATCGTTCGCAACGTAAATGTCCGGCCAGCCATCGTTGTCGAAGTCGGCCGTCAAAACCCCAAGACCATACGTGCCGTTCGCGTTAAGAATGCCACTCGTTTCCGAAACATCCGTAAAGGTACCATCGCCATTGTTGTGAAAGAGAATATTTTTCCCGCCCTTTAATCCGGGCGGCCCGCACGCGACCATCACCCCTTTGTAAAGACATGGCCCGGATTCAGGCACCGGCGCTGTCGCCAGGTCGAGATCAATGTAATTTGCGACAAACAAATCCAGCTTGCCGTCCCGATCGTAATCGACAAAGGCGCAGCCTGTGTTCCATCGTTTGCCATTGCCGCCAATCCCGGCTTTATCGGTTACATCAGTGAAAGTTCCGTCACCATTATTGTGATAGAGAACATTTTTGCCGAAGTAGCTGACGAAGAGGTCGTCGAATCCATCGTTGTCGTAATCCCCGACGCAAACCCCCTGCCCCCAACCGCGATGAACCAGTCCCGCCTTAACAGTCACGTCCGTAAAAGTACCGTCCCGATTGTTCTTGAAAAGATGCGAGGTCGGCTCCTCACCGGACGGGAACCCTTCCAGGCGCCAGCCGTTCACCAGAAAGATATCGAGCCAGCCATCATTGTCGTAGTCGTAGAAAGCCACGCCGCAGCCTGTAGTTTCGAGCAAATATTTATTTTTGTGCTCTCCGCCGTAGATCGTCTTGGCATTGAGTCCGGCCGCCCATCCAACATCGACGAAGGTTGCGCCAATCGAATCGTTCGGCTTGGCTGGTGGCTGCGCTTCCGCGACCAATGGCGGCCCTGGTCGTCCAAGACTAAGAACATCGGCAAAGGAAAGGACTAGCGCGGAGCGGCTAAGGGATCTGATAAACGAGCGGCGTGAGAACGACAAAAGAAAGAGTACCCTCCGAGATTTGGCGCTTGCGACATTGCGCCGCTACTTTTATAGTGAACGGCTTCTTCATTCACAAGTATAGCCACGCGATCGGCCATGCACTGGATCGGTTTTCAAAACTTGAAGCAGAAGGAAAGCGCACGCTGCCCCGCCTTGCGCGGTTTTGGAAGGCTCGGAGCGCCGGTTCTGATTTATCTCGTCGCCTGCTCCTTGGTGGTTGCCCAATCCCGTAACCTGGAACTTTCTCGCACCACACGCCAATGGGAATTTTTCTCTGCAACCGGAATGCGCGCCGGACTGTTCGGTAACGACAGTGGAAATCTGGAAGCTTGGGTGTACCCACTGAAAATATTCCGCAACTTCCATCTGCGTTTTCTCACGGAGGGTCGCAGTCTTCCCGCCGAATCGCTGGTCCGCACAGTCAGTGTTCATCCCGAATCGAGCGCGATCATCTATACGGGCGACACTTTCTCAGTAAAAGAAACTCTGTTTGTCCCAGTGCATGAACCGGGAGCGGTGATTAAATTTGAAGTTGAAACCGCACACCCTCTCGAGATTGAAGCCGTGTTCGAGCGCGACTTCCAATTGGAGTGGCCGGCGGCGCTCGGCGGAACCTATTTGAACTGGGACGCGGGCTTGCGCGCCTTCTCCTTTGGCGAGGAACAAAGAAAGTATTCTGCACTGGTTGGCTCGCCAACTGGCGACTTAACGGGACTGGAATATCAGACGAACTATTCGGCGTCGCAGGAAAGCGCCATTCGGCTTGGCGCTACCCTCAAGGGCAAAGAAACCAAGGTGATCGCGATCGCTGCGTCTGTGAGCGGCCCAGCCGAAGCGGAAAGCACTTACAAGCATTTGATCGCCGACTACGAGGCCGCAGAAAAAGATTCCGCGAAATATTACGAGGATTATCTCGCGCGCACTGTCAGTCTTGAACTGCCGGACGCGCAACTCCAGCAGGCGTACGATTGGGCGCGCGTCAGCGTTATTCAGGGATTGGTGACGAATCCATATCTCGGAACTGGGCTCGTCGCTGGCTATCGGATGTCAGGCACTAGTCAGCGCCCGGGTTTCGCCTGGTTCTTCGGACGCGATTCTTTCTGGACCGCACAAGCCCTCGACGCTGAAGGTGATTTCTCCACCACACGCACAGCTCTCGAATTTATTTCGAAATATCAACGCGCCGACGGAAAGATTCCCCACGAAATTTCCCAAGGCGCGAACTTCGTGAACTGGTTCACCGACTATCCGTACGCATACGCTTCCGCAGACGCCACCCCGCTCTACATCATCGCTGCTAACGATTACGTCGCTCAGAGCGGAGACACAGGATTTGCTCGTGAGAAGTGGGACAGCTTATGGAAGGCATATCAATTACTACGCCCCACGTATGACGAGCAAGGCTTCCCGCAAAATTTCGGCATCGGTCACGGGTGGGTTGAAGGCGGCCCGTTACTCCCTGTGAAGAACGAGTTCTATCAGAGTGGCCTTGGAGCGCAAGCATTGTCGGCACTTTCAAGCCTTGCGCACTTTGCAGACAAGGATGACCTCAGCAAACAGCTTGCGGAGGACTTCGTTCGCCAGAAGCAACTTGTAAACCAGGCATTCTGGTCACAGGAGTCGGGCACGTATGCATTCGCTCTAGATAAGAACAATCAGAAGGTAATTGAGCCGAGCGTGCTGGCCACAGTCCCGATGTGGTTTGGGCTTCTGGACGAAAAAAGAGCTGGTTCCATGATCGATCAACTTTCTGGCCCCGACCACGAAACCGATTGGGGCATGAGAATCATTTCCGCTCGCGCACCGCGCTACGACGCCGGCGGGTATCACTACGGGTCGGTCTGGCCACTGTTCACAGGGTGGGCATCAGTTGGCGAATACCGCTATCACCGGGCGTTTCCAGCATACTCAAACCTTCGAGCCAATGCGTTACTTGCTCTCGATGGATCGTTGGGGCACGTGACCGAGGTCCTCTCCGGCGACTACTATCAGCCGCTCTCAACCAGTTCTCCGCATCAGATTTGGTCGGCAGCAATGGTGATTAGCCCGCTTTTGCGCGGACTCTTTGGCCTGGAAACTGACGCGCTTCAACACAAACTCATTTTCGCACCGCACGTTCCCGCAGACTGGACATCATTCGCAATTCACAATCTCCACGCGGGTGATACAACTCTCGACTTCGATTATCGAAAAACGATCGACGAAATCACGTTGCAAATTCAAAGTGCCGGTGCCACATCCCTGGAATTTTCTCCTGCGTTGGGCCTGCACGCGAAGATCATCAGCGCGGAATTTAACGGCAAACGAGTGCCGTTCCAGATTTCGAAGAGCGATGTCGACCAGCATGTCATAACGCAAGTGGCGGTACCGAAGGGCAAGAGCAGTCTTCGCATTCGACTTAAAAATGACTTCGGAATCAGCTACGCGAATTCGTTACCGCCGTTGGGAAGTTCGAGCCTGGGTTTGCGTATGATTTCAGATTCTTGGTCAGCATCGTCCGATTCCGAAATTTTGGAATTTGCCGGCGCAGGCGGCATGCGCTACGAATTAGCAGTATGGAATCCAGGTCAAATCGCCTCGGTTGAGGGTGCAGAAGTTACGAACGGAAAGCTCGCAGTAAATATTTCGACGAGTGCATCCGAGGTTTATCAGAAGCAAAAAATCGTGATTCACTTCTCGCGCTGAAGCCAAGAAACGTCGAGCTAAAAGCAGATTCCTCACCGCTGAAGCGCTTCGGAATGACATCGGTTTATTTTGGTGGTCGCGTCATCTCCATCGCCCATATTGCCGCCGGGCGCATGTACATTGACGCCCGGTAGTGTCCGGTTTTGTCCCACGCCTCAGGAGTACGGAACCAATATCCCTCGGTCTCGTATGTCGTGTGGTACACACCCCAGGCGGTTTTGTAGCCTTCATCTTTCAAGCCTTCACTGAGCATGAGCGCCGCCGCGCCGAAAGTTGTGCCGGTCCAGACTTCCTGCACTTGTTCGTTGCTCGTGACCAGTGAGCCATCGGGAGCGATTCCATTCACAGCGCCCAAATTCCCATTTTCAAATTTCATCACGTTGAACTCAAAGATTTTTTTTGTGGCTTTGACCTGCATGTACTGGGGGACCAAATCCCCGAGCCCGGTCATATTCGCATACCACTGCCCCGCGAGTTGGTCAGCCTGAATGTCATCGCGATATTCGCTCTGCGTGTCATAGCGAAAATATTCACCGGTCCAAAGCTTGTCGATATAGGTCTTCTGCCCTTTCGCGAACCAGTCATGATATTTCGCCGCCGCCGTATTGTTGCCCAAAGCTTTCGCGATTTCCTCAGCAGCGCGCAGTGATGCCAGCCACAACCCGCCGCAGTAGGCGCTTTCGCCGTGCACAATCCACTCGTCATAAGTCTGATCGGGATAGTTATCGCCCTGCGGCAGTCCGTCGCCAGCCCGATCGTATTGACGAAGATGCTCCAGCGCTTCCTGCACTGCCGGCCATGTGTAACGCAGGAATGCGACATCTTTCTTCCCGGTGAAAACGTAATCGCGATAGATCATCAACACGAATTTGCTGTTCAGGTCTTTCCAGTCATTAGTGTTTTGCCAGCTAAATGCATTGGGCAGCTTGAACGGATCCTCCTCAGGGACTCCCAAATCATGAGGCACTGCGCCTTTTGCCTTTCGTAAGCGTAATTGCAGTGATTGCGTTCGCTGCGACTTCCAAATCCAAGCATATTTATCCGTCAGATCTTGCGGAACTGTGTCTGCGAACAACTTCAACTCCAGTTTGTCCAGATCAGGCCAGAACTTTATCAGCGGCATCGATCCGTAGAAGCGCACGTCCAGCGTGGCGTAGTACGGATAATCGAAACACTCCATGAAGGCGAAGCTCTCCGGACTTTGAGCCGTAGCCCCGACTGGGCGGCCCCAGAACGATCCCCCATCCGTCAAAATGTAAAGCTCATTGAAAAGCTCACCGCGATACCAGAGCGGTTTGCTTTCATCATTCACATACGGCGCTTGCCATGCATCAATTTCATTGCTCCACCGCATGGCGCTCTGCAAGCCATCTTTGGCGATCTTCCAGGCATTGGCTCCGGTGGTCCCGTAAAAATTTGTGTAATGCCGGTACCATTTGCGCCCCCCGCCGAATTCCACGATCGGCATGTCCCAGGCAATTGTCATTGGCACAACGCGTTTTTCCCCCGGCTGTAATGTAAAGCGTACGGCGATTGCCGCCGCTAAAGGCTCGCCACTGCTGATCCACGTTTGGTTGTCATTGGGCAATCGGCCATCTTTCGAAAAAGATGTCCATACCTGGTCGGCAGCGTCCGGAGCAAACGTCGTCTGATAACTTATATCCACGCCCGCGGACTGCACTGAAGCGATCGCCCACTGGCCATCCGCATCTTCCTGGACACCTTGTGGATGTACACGGTCGAACACAATTCCCTTCACATGCCCGCCCACCGCGCTCTCGTCCATGAAGCGATTGTGGTTCCCGGTATTGATGGCGCCTTTCAGGTCGTGCGAAAAATCACGGAACCACCCCTGCATGTTTGTCCATGAGAGCAGAATTGAAACTGTGACGGGTTTGTCGGTCGGATTCTCGGCGTGCCAGCGATACACGGCAACCGGATAGCTGCTTTCGCGGTAATTGTTCGGAAGCACAGGAGAGAACTGTTCGAGAACGACGTGCGCGGGAAATTTTTCCCAGTTGTAGTCGTACCAGGACTTGGGATAAAGCGCGTAGTAATCTCCCGCGCCAGCGGGATAATCCCATTTCCACGATTTCAGCTGTCCATTCTCAGGATGCGCCGCCGTCAGCACCTGAGCAACGCTGTCGCCGCCCTCGGATTTCTGATACATGGCGAATTGGTTCGCCCATACCGTTTGATATTTGTGGACCCCGGCTTTGATGTGCCAGCGTGCGAAGTCTCCGCGATAAGTTCGTGAAAAAGTACCGGAGCCGAAGCCCCCTACGGGAGCGCCCTGCCAGTAGCCGTCATCGATCATTCCCGACGGATCCAGCGCCGGCTTGCGCCCTCCCGCATTCTCAAGCGGCTGCCCGATGCCGCGCTTCCACGCCGCTTTAGGAATGCTGTCACCGGCAAAAACAAAAGGCGTGAAAGTGACCAGGCACGAAAACAGCAGGCCCGCTGATATAAGACGCGCTGAAAATTTCACCAGATCCTCCGACTTGGGTCATCGCAACAGTTACCGAGAAAATGAAATTCTATATTCGTGAGTTCAGAATACAAGTTGGACACCGGGAACCCGGTCAATTCCGGCAAACACGTCGCACAAACAGATATCGGTTTATTGATATCGCAGTATGCGATTTCGCGGCCGGGAGTGCCTCGCGCACGCACTATAATCGATCTACTCCACCGTGATCCGGATAATTCTGCTCCTGCTCATCGCTTGTGCCACGAATCTGTGGGCGCAGTTGCCGCAGTTCAAAGATGTTTCGCGCGAAGTCGGCCTCACTATTCCTCACATTTCCACTCCCGACAAGCAATACATTGTCGAGTCAATCAGCGGCGGAGTTGGGCTGATTGATTGCGACAGTGATGGCAAACTCGACCTCGTGGTAGTGAACGGGTCAACCATCGACCATAATCGCCAGGGCGGCGATCCTATGATTACGCTCTACCACCAGGACGCAGATTTCAACTTTTCGAACATCACGCAATCGGCAGGGCTAACTCGCGAAGGCTGGGGAATGGGTGTGGCCGTGGCGGATTATGACAATGACGGATTGCCTGACATTTACGTAACCGGGTACGGCGGCAACGCACTGTATCGCAACCTCGGCAATTGCAAATTCGAAGATGTGACCGACAAAGCCAAAGTCGCAGCAGGCGGTTTTAGCACTGGTGCGGCATGGGCGGATTACGACCGAGATGGCCATGTGGACCTCTTCGTTTCGCGCTATGTACATTTCGATATAAACAAATTTCCGACATTTGGCAGCGATGAAAAGACTTGCCGCTTCAAGGGAATTCGCGTGCAGTGTGGACCTTGGGGAATGCAGGGTGAAACCGATCTACTGTTTCACAATCGTGGCGATGGCACGTTCGAAGAGGTTTCGAAGAAAGCCGGCGTGGACGATCCTGATCGTTACTATGGCTTGGGTGTTGAATGGGCGGATTACGATGACGACGACTGGCCTGATCTCTACGTCGCAAATGACTCCGGCCCGAACTATCTCTATCGCAATAAGCACGACGGAACATTTGAAGACGTGAGCATGCTTGCCGGAATCGCCGTGAGTGCAGACGGACTGCAGCAAGGCTCAATGGGTGTGGACTGGGGAGACTATCTGCACGATGGCCACATGGGAATGTTCGTCACGAATTTCACCGAGCAGCCTGACACGCTTTATCGCAACTTGGGCAAGCGCGAATTTAGTGACGTGACCTGGCCGGCCAAGATAGCGCAGCCGACTTACATGAATGTTGGATGGGGCACAGGGTTTGTGGACTTTTTGAATTCTGGCCTGCTGGACATTTTCATCGCGAATGGGCATGTCTATCCACAAATGGACCAGATCGCCGGGGCAGCTCGTTACGCGGAGCCGATGCAGCTTTTCCGCAATAAAGGCGATGGCACATTTGAAGACATTTCGAGCGTGCTTGCGGAAGTCCCCGATGCCTCTCGCCGCGGCGCCGCTTTCGGTGACCTGAACAACGACGGCAACGTAGATGTGGTGGTACTCGATATGGATGGCCCTCCGCAGCTGCTTCTTAATGTGACCTCAAACCACAATCATCGCGCCCTGTTTAAACTCGTGGGCACAAAGAGCAACAGGATGGCTGTCGGCGCAAAGGTTGCGGTCACGGCTGGCAAGATCACGCAAACCGCAGAACTGCATGCGGGCGGAAGCTATCTCTCGAGCAACGATCCGCGGCTGCACTTCGGGCTTGGCAGCGAAGCGAAAATGTCTGAAATCGAAATTCGCTGGCCGATGGGAGAAACAGAAGTTTTGAAAAACATTTCCGCGGATTTCATTTACACGATTACCGAAGGCAAAGGCATCACCGATAAACAGGCTCTCCCGCCCGTGCAGTAGTCCAACGAAGTCGAATTACGCCAAGACCTGATCGAGCAACTGTCCGACCGCCCGCTGCGCTTCGAGAATTGAACAGCGGTGGTCCATGATTCCCGCTAGGTCAGTGTTTGCAAATGCAATTCTTCCAAACGGCTCAGCGCGAAGAATGTCTCGTTGCGCCGGTTTGCCGTCTTTGCCAAAGAAAAATCCCGGCTGCGGGTTCAAATATGCGTGGCCCCAGCGATTCAAAATTAGGCCAGCGATGTCGCGCTTGGCATCAAATCCAGTTCGCGCAAACATGTCGGTGAACTGCTGGAAAATCCTGCGTTCGTATTCGGCGAAAGAAGTCGATAAAAGCTCGCCACGCCCTCGATGCCCCTGATCGGCAATCGGCGTCCCCGGATACGAAAAAAGCACTTTCAGGTTCAGCACAATCGGCGAGTCCGGGCTAAGTGTCGGCGAGTCAGCCCCGATCAGCGCTGTTTTTCTAACTTCCGTGTAGTTACCAATTCCTTCAAACCAGCGGAATCCGTTCAAACCCATTTTGTACAGGAACCGCCAGTTGCGTAATGCGACGTTCACCATCATGCACGGCGAGCGATAAAACTGTGTGTAAGCATCGCTATGTGTCTGCGGCAAATCTTTCACAATGTGTTTCGTCGTCCAGCACCCGCCTGCCATTACTACGCTGCGCGCCTTCACACGGTAAACCTGCTTCCAGCAGGTATAGACCACATCAACGAAGTTCGATTTCGCTGGATCGCCATTATGCTTGACCCACACCGCGGTTGAATTTAACCGAATGCGCACGGGCGAGCCGGCGCGATCGAGTAATCCAAAATTCACCTTTCCCCGGGAAACATCTTCAGCAGTGTTCGCGCCCGAAATTGAATCTGGAATCAGAGTCTTCACCATCAGCCGCGCGATTCCCGTGTTGCCGCCGGGAAACATCTGATCCGTGTCGTCGCTCTCCAGGGGAC
>QHZX01000107.1 GCA_003224835.1 Acidobacteriota bacterium
AATCCTACGATGGCCTGCACATTCGGATCTTGCATTACGAGGCTGACGAACTGTTCCATCTTTTGCCGCATTGCCGGGAAAGATATGTCCTGGTCTGCCTGCACTGACCCGACCACGCGGCCAGTGTCCTGTTGAGGGAAAAACCCTTTGGGAACCTGGATGTAGAGATAAACCGTCAGGACCATAGTGGCCAGAGTGACTACCAGCGTCAACAACTGGTGACGAAGTACCCAGCGAAGGCTTCCGCGATAAGTCTTCAGTGTCCAATCGAACAGCGCCTGTGAGCCGCGAAAAAATATTCCGTGCTTCTCCTCGTGGATGGGCTTCAAAATCTGCGCGCACATCATGGGCGTTGTAGTCAAAGAAATCAATAACGAGACCCCGATGGCGATGCTCAACGTCACCGCGAATTCGCGGAACAGCCTTCCAACCAGTCCCCCCATCATCAGTATGGGAATGAAAACCGCGACGAGCGATGTGCTCATTGAGAGCACGGTGAATCCAATCTCGCGCGCCCCGCGAAATGCGGCCGCAACCGGCGTCATTCCTTGTTCGAGATAGCGAGTAATGTTTTCCAGGACGACAATTGCGTCATCCACTACGAAGCCAGTCGAAATCGCAAGCGCCATCAGCGACAGGTTGTCGAGGCTGTAGTGAAGCAAATACATCACTCCGAAAGTCCCGATAAGCGACAACGGCACCGCAATACTAGGGATGATTGTGGCGCGCACCGTCCGTAAAAATGCAAAAACGACCAGGATTACGAGGAACACCGAAATGATCAGCGTGATCTCGATGTCATGCACAGATGCTCGAATGGTGGTAGTCCGGTCCATCACCACGTCAAGATGGATAGCCGGCGAAATTGAGGCAGAAAGTTGCGGCATCAGCGCATACACACGGTCCACGGTCTCCATGATGTTTGCGCCCGGTTGGCGAAAGATAATGATCAGAACTGCAGGTTTGCCTTTTGCGGAATGATCGCTGGTACCATGCGCTGACAGACCGATGACCCGCGTATCAGCTACCGAATCCTGGACATCGGCAACATCGCTCAACCTTACGGCGGCACCATTTTTATAGGAAACGATGAGCGAACGAAATTGGTCCGCCGTCTTGATTTGGTCGTTAGCTTGGATTGTCCACGCATTGATCGGATCAGCGAGCCTGCCCTTTGCGCTATTCGCATTGGCTGAGTTCAGTGCAGTCCGAACTGCATCTAGTCCAATTCCGAGTTTGTTCAGCAGATTCGGATTCACCTCCGCTCGAACTGCAGGTTGTGCAGCTCCGCCTACAAACACCTGACCGACACCGCTGATCTGCGCCAGCTTCTGCGCCAGCACCGAATCCGCAGCGTCATACATCTGCGGCAACGTCATCGTGTCAGACGTAAGTGAGACGATCAGGACCGGAGCATCCGCCGGGTTGGCTTTGCGATAATACGGATTACCTGGCAGGTACGACGGCAAATTACTTCGCGCTGCGTTGATTGCAGCCTGTACATCGCGGCCCGCAGCGTCAATGTTGCGGTTCAAATCAAATTGCAGAACGATGCTGGTCGATCCGATCTGGCTTGTGGACGTCATTTGGTTAATACCCGCAATGCGCCCAAATTGTCGCTCCAGAGGAGTTGCCACTGCCGAGGCCATGGTTTCAGGGCTGCCACCAGGTAATGACGCGCCCACCTGAATAACCGGAAATTCGACTTGAGGTAAAGGCGCAACCGGCAACAACTGAAACGCAAGAATGCCCGAGAGCAGAAGTCCGATTGTCAGCAACGACGTGCCGACCGGATGCTTAATAAATGGAGACGAAACGCTCAAAACTAATCTCCTGTCGCGGGCTGTTCTTCAAAGTGGCGGAATCCGAATCGCGAGAACCGTTGAGATAACCGGTCGAACCACAGGTAAACGACGGGTGTGGTGTAGAGAGTGAGCAACTGGCTGACCAGCAGGCCGCCGACAATCGTGATTCCCAGCGGGTGGCGCAGCTCTGAACCTGTACCCGATCCCAATGCCAACGGCAATCCTCCGAAGAGCGCCGCCATGGTCGTCATCATGATGGGACGGAACCGGAGTAAGGAGGCCTGATAGATCGCCTCCTCCGGTGTTTTGTGCTCATCGCGTTCGGCTTCCAATGCGAAGTCGATCATCATAATGGCGTTCTTCTTGACGATGCCAATCAGCAGGATGATTCCAATCAAGCTCACGACCCCGAGATCATTTCCAGTAATAATGAGGGCAAGCAGCGCGCCCACGCCGGCAGACGGAAGTGTGGAAAGAATTGTGATCGGGTGAATGTAGCTCTCATACAAAACTCCGAGCACGATGTAAACCGTAATGATCGCAGCCAAAATGAGCAGCGGTTCACTGGATAGTGAGTTGCGAAATGCGGCGGCCGTCCCCTGAAAGCTGGTATGAATGCTGGGCGGCATATGAATCGCTTGCTCGGCGGCATCAATTTGTTTCGTGGCTTCGCCGAGAGAAGCACCCGGAACCAGATTGAAGGACAAGGTCACGACTGGGAACTGGCCCTCATGGTTGATGGAAAGCGGAGCATTCGTCCGCTCAACATGGCTAAAGGCTGAAAGCGGCACCTGCGTTCCCGTATTCGACTTCACATATATGGTGTCGAGCGACTCGGGATCCTGCTGGAATTGCGGATCAACCTCGAGTACCACGTGATACTGGTTCAGCTGCGTGTAGATAGTCGAAACCTGGCGCTGCCCAAAGGCGTCGTACAAAGTAGCATCAATTTGCGCCGGAAGGATTCCCAAGCGAGAAGCTGAATCGCGATCAATGACCAGATCCGCCTGAAGCCCACCATTTTGCTGGTCGCTAGCAACATCGACAAGCGCTGTCGCTGAACGAAGTTGTTGCATCAATTTTTGCGACCAGTCCGCGACCTCTTTCGGATCTATATCTTCCATCGAGTACTGATATTGCGTGCGGCTTACGCGGTCCTCGACGGTCAAATCCTGTTGCGCTACGCTCGTCTCGCGGTTTGAGATTGATCTGAATTCGGCCGCTGTTCAGCGTTAAATTCGTTCCATCAATGCCGATGAAGGATGAAAGGCTCGACACATCGGGATCTTTTAAAATGGCGCGCGCAAGCTGCTGCTGGCGCTCTGACATGGCTTTGAAGGAAATATTTTGCGGACCTTCCGATATGCCCAGAATCACGCCTGTGTCTTGCACGGGAAAGAAACCCTTCGGGACAACGACATAGAGAAACAATGTAAGTACAAGCGTCCCCGCGGTTACCAATAGGGTTGCGGTCTGGTGCTGCAGTACCCATTTCAGCGTGCGGCCGTAACCCTGGATCACACGATCATAAAGACGCTCTGACCATTCGTAGAAGCGCCCTTCTTTGTGGGCTCCTTTTGATTTAAGAAGGCGTGCACTCATCATCGGCGTCAGCGTCAGCGAGACCACCGCCGAAACTAAAATCGTCACCGCCAGCGTTACGGCAAACTCGCGGAACAACCGGCCAACGATGTCGCCCATGAACAGCAGCGGGATCAAAACGGCAATCAACGAAACGGTTAGCGAAACGATCGTAAAACCAATTTGCCCCGCTCCCTTGAGGGCGGAATCGAGCGGAGAATCGCCTGCTTCAAGGAAACGATCTATGTTCTCGACCATCACGATGGCGTCATCCACCACGAAGCCAGTGGAGATCGTTAAAGCCATCAATGTCAGGTTATTGAGGCTGTAGCCCAGCAGGTACATAACCCCGAACGTCCCTACGATTGACAAAGGGACCGCGACACTGGGAATGATGGTCGCGCGCAGGTTTCGCAGGAAAAGAAAAATCACCATCACCACCAGGCCAACGGTGAGCGACAGCTCGAATTCCACGTCCTTCACCGAAGCGCGTATGGTTTCGGTCCGGTCGGTGAGAATCGAAACCTTAACCGCCGCGGGAAGCGAGCTCTGCAGCTGTGGCAGGAGAAGCTTGATCTTATCCACTACGCTGATGATGTTTGCTCCCGGCTGCCGCTGAATATTTACGATCACCGCTGGGGACAAAACTGAACCCTGGCCCATCCAGGCGGACTGCTCAGTGTTTTCCACGCTGTCCGTCACCGCGGCGATATTATCCAGTCGGACGGGCCCGCCATTTCGGTACGCGACAATGATCGGGCGGTACTGGGCTCCGGACAGCAGTTGGTCATTTGCTCCAATGGTGAAAGACTGCCGAGGGCCATCAAGGGTTCCTTTGGCCTGATCAACATTCGCGGCCGCGAGAGCGGTTCTGACATCCTCGAGGCTAAGGCCGTACGACGCGAGCGCAGTCGGGTTCGCCTGAATGCGAACGGCCGGTTTTTGTCCCCCGCTTATTGAAACCAGGCCGACGCCCGTGACCTGCGAGATTTTTTGCGCCAGTTGGGTGTCTGCCAGATCTTCGACTTTTGGCAAAGGCAGAGTGTCGGAGCTCACCGCGAGCGTCATGATCGGCGCATCTGCCGGGTTCACCTTGCTGTAAATGGGAGGATTCGGCAGATCCGCAGGAAGATAAGTCCCGGCGGAGTTGATCGAGGCTTGCACCTCTTGCTCAGCAATATCGATGCTCTGATCAAGATTGAATTGCAGTGTTATCACCGAGGCACCGAGCGAACTCGTCGACGTCATCTGGCTCAATCCAGGCACTTGTCCGAACTGCCGCTCCAGCGGCGCGGTCACGGAGGAGGCAATCACGGTTGGGTCAGCGCCTGGATAAAACGTCATGACCTGGATCGTGGGATAGTCGACTTCCGGCAAAGCGGAGACGGGAAGCTGGCGGTAGGCCACAATGCCGACCAGCAGAACGCCGATCATAAGCAGCGACGTAGCCACGGGACGAAGAATAAAAAGCCGTGACGGATTCATTGCGAAGCGGTCCCGCGATTCTGATTTCGGTTCCGACCGTTGCCCCGCCGAGAGTGTTGAGTCTCCGCTGGATTAGCTCCGGAGGCTGCGTTGGGCGTGCTTAGGTTTGAAGTAGCGCTCTGCGCGTTTCGAGTTCCCGGCCCTTCCATGTGCGTCTCAACACGACTACCTTGTTGCAGCTTGTCCTGCCCGTCAGTCACCACATGTTCGTTAGCCAAAACTCCACTAGCAATCTCGCTGAGATTGCCTTCAGTAACCGGAACAGTGACGTTGCGGACCTCAACTGTGTTGTCCGGCTTCACCACATACACGTAGTTCCCCTGGGGTCCGCGTTGCACTGCCGCGGAAGGAACCACGATTACGTTTTTCTGGGTTTCGAGTAAGAGATGGATATTCACGAACTGGTTAGGCCAAAGTTCATTGCCCTTGTTCTCAAAAACCGCTTTCAGTTTGCCAGTGCCCGTGGTCTGGTCAATCTGGTTATCTATAGTGAGCAGTTTTCCGCTGGTGAGTTTTGTCTGGTCATCACGGCTGTAAGCATCTACTTGCAACGTACTTTTGCGC
>QHZX01000051.1 GCA_003224835.1 Acidobacteriota bacterium
TACTTCAGCGCCATTGCTGGAGTTATTCATTATTTATGGCTGGTGAAAGCCGATATACGCGAGCCGCTGGAATACGGCGCAATACTCGCCGTGCTGCTGGCGTATCGGGCGGTGGTATGGCTGCGACCTTCACCGGCAATGCGATCTGGCGCGATCACACGCGTGCGCGAAAAAGTCGCTGTCGAGTAGCCTCTCTACTTCCTTTCCTTTCAGGTGACTTCGGTTATGAATTAACTTCCCAGCAACAACTTTCCTGTAACTCGAGGGTTAGAATTCGGGGTACATCCTCATTCAATAGAACTTCGCCATTTTGCGGAAGAATTGGGCGAATTAGAAGGAGCTGTGCGCCTTGCCGATTTCGAGACTTTTCACCAAGATGTGCTTCATTGCCGGAGTCGCTTCCTTACTGGGAGCCGCAGGCTGTGGCGGCAGTGGAGTCGTAATTCCTCACCCAACCGGAAACTTCTCAAATGCGAGTTTTAACGGATCCTACGTTTACCAGATACACGGCTTTTTAGCGGACGGCAATAATTCTCCATATCGCGAAGCGGGCGTGATCACTGCCGACGGCGCCGGACACATCACTGATGGAATTGACGCTTTTAGCAGCAGCGCTCTTACTGCGGGTCCCCTCCAGAGCAGTGCATCCGTGACCGGCACCTATACCGTCGCCAATGACGGCACTGGACAAATACTGCTTGGCTCGACCGGATTGGGAACAGTAGCGGGCGTGACGCAAATCAGCCTGGCACTAACGTTGCAGAGCACATCGAATGCCGATTTAATGGAAGCGGATAATTTTGCGTCCGGGGCCGGGAGTGCGGAGCTGCAAGATCCCGCCGCAATCAGTGCGGCACCGAACGGGACGTTCGTGTTCCGCCTGCACCAGGAAGTGAATGCTCAGAGCTCCGCATCATCATCGGAAGTAGGTTTTTTCACTCTGTCAGCTGGAAGTCTCACCACTGGCAGCATGGACCAGAGTCTTTTCCCGGTTAGCAGCAGTTCGCTGACCTTGACCGCAGGAACGTTCAGCGCTCCTACGAGCTTTGGCTCTGGAACTGCCGCCCTCAGTGATAGTTCTCCATTCCAGACAAATTTCCTGTATTACATTGTGAACAGCGCGAAGTTTGTCCTTTTTGCCAGCAATTCCACATCCGTGGGATCAGGCAGCGCTGAATTACAGAGCGGCGCCGTAGCCAATGGGCTGGCAGGCAGTTATGCCTTCGGCAGCCGTGGCGACGATTTCAACCTCTATGCCGGCGCGACAACCGTGGGACAGTTTACCGGGACCGGGGCAACTATCAGCTCGGGCGCGCTTAATTCCATGACGGATGGGTCTTCGGACGCAAGCTTCCCACAGCCAGTGCCTTTTACCGGAACTCCAACGTCGCCTTCCACTAACCCCAGCCCAGAAGGAAGGGTGCAGGTCACTCTGAGCACGGGAACGCCATTGATTTTCTGGATGGTTAGCCCGTCTCGCGCTTTTTTCCTTGTTAACACCCCTACGGTATCCGCTGAAGATGGCACAGCCGACCTGCAAACCACTTCATCTTTTTCTGCAGCGAGCCTAAAAGGGCAATTCGCAATCGTTATGGATGGAATTGATAAGCCGTTCAATGGTCAGTTCGAGGGCCTGGCCCGTATCGGCACCCTGCAATTTGATGGTGTTGGCAAGTTGACGCTGGTTGAGCTGGCGAATGCGTCACAATCGGGCAGCGGAGCTACCAGTCCCGGCGCAATGGCAGGGACTTATCAGGTATCTGGCGATGGCCGCGTGACCGGCACTGTAGGCAACGGGGGCGGAGGATTGACCCTGGTGATGTATGCGGTTTCTGGGACTCAGGCCTACGTGTTGCAGGCCGATCCGGGCACAAATACCTCTGGCATGGTGCAACTGCAACAGTAAGTCGGTCTTTTTTAACGGCTAGCAAATCCGCCGCTTAACTGGCGGATTTGCTTTTTGACGATGCTGTGGCGCAGAAAGTCACCGGCTAAACACAATCCTGTTTGGGTCAACCGATGCTCCCGCAATATTTAATCTCACGGGGAACCCATCCAATCCGTGCTCATCCCTATGAGATAATTTTTCTTTACGAACGAGGGAAGAGATGGCGGAGCACAAGGTCAATTGCATAAAGCTGCACCAGGAACTTCCGGGTCTGGACGAGCCTCCTTTTGATACGGAGCTGGGCAGAAAGATCTACGAAAACGTGTCGCAGCAAGCGTGGAACCAGTGGACTGAGTTCTGCAAAATGCTACTGAACGAATATCGGCTGAACCCTGCGCGGCGCGAAGATCAGGAAGTCATCGTGCGGCAAATGGAGCAATATTTTTTTGGCGAAGGAGCTGCGCCGCCCCCGGACTATGTAGCACCGGAACAGAAGCAGTAATCCGAGAACTATTCCTACCCGAAATACAAGCGTCGTCGAAACCCAATTCAAAATCGTATGTCAATTCCGGTGGAGAAGCGCAGATGATTCTGCGTACCGCCGTAGAGACTTGTGCGGAGTTCGTCTCCTTGGAATCGCAAAGCGAGTCCCTTAATAATTTTATAGTCGATGCCACCTCCGATAGCGGTAGCGAAAGAAGTATCCGAGCTTGAAAGCCCGCCTCCATTGTTAGACATATGTGCCCCACCGAACAGAGCATGGGCAAAGGGTGTGAACTTTCCGATCGGGACAGAGACTTGCGGCCCCAGCATCAACGTGTAGCGCTTCCCATCCACATTGACGATGCTGCAGGGAGGCAACACAAACCCGCAGACCGGCAGATCGTGCGAACCATAATTCACTGCGAGATCTGCGACCACTCCTATCCACGGGAGGAACTTGCCCTCGAGCGACGCCTGCCACCCATTGAGCGTGGCGCTGTGGGACGCGGACTGCACCTCGGGCGGTGCGTGGACGAAGACATCACCACCCGAATAGGAATATCCGATAAAAATGTTGCCGCTGGTCGGAATTTGAGCGTGCGCCATCCCTGCAACCAAGAAAATGCCTAGTAAAATGCCCGCGATCCTTCGCACTGGAACCTCCTGAATGTGGTCGGTAAATGTTGAGAGTTGGATGCAAGCGGCCGGGAGTTCAGATGTGTCCGCGAGGTATCAGAGGGTCAGAGGTCAAAACCGGAACACAAGTCCAAGCGAAAAACGTGGATCGTACTGCGATTTTCCAAAAAATACGGTGTGAATGGAATGAAGTTGCGCTCGCGCCGCCACAGCAGGTAGCAAGCTGTAATCCAGGCCGCCCCCGAAGCCGAAAGCCTTCGTGAGATCAGAGTTAGAGATGCCACCGCCTTTATCTGATTGATACGCTACCCCCAGCAGGAACTCGGCAAACGGCCGGTATTTGCCGGACGTTATGGAAGCGCGAGGGCCGAACATCAACGTGTCGCGGCTGGCATTCAACCGGAACCTGGTGCAAACACCTCCGGGGGCGCAGCTGGTTGTGTTATGCCCGCCGTAGTGCCAATCCAGATCCGCCACCACGCCGAGCCAGGACAGGTATTTGCCCTCGGCAGAAACTTCCCATCCGCTCATGCGTGCCGTACCGCCGCTGGCCTGGACCGCGCGACTGTGCGAGAAGGCCTCTCCGTGAACGTAGGAGTAGCTGAAAAATGCGTCGCCGCCCGAGGGAAGCTGGGCGGTGGCAATGGTTGAAAACACAAATGTAGTGAGGCTGATCGCGCAGATCTTACGCAAGCATTTCTCCAGCTAAAATATAGGGCGCTGACAGCGGTTGTGAGATGCGCCTTGAACCTGAGTAGGATGCACATTTTACGACACATGTGTGACTCGGGCCCAATTGCACCACGCTTCAACCTGCTGCGGAGCAACTCACATGGACGTTTTTTCCTCAAAAAATGTAGCAATTGCCGCTCATTGCGCATCCATGCTGGAGTGCCGATCTCAGCGGAATGAGCTGAGGCTGAACTCTGCTGTACGGAGAACTGAATGCACGCCAGCCATGCGGAGCAGTTAGCCTGTAATCCCCTTCGCCAGCGGTATCGGGAAATTCGCGACACTAGCTTGCAATTGACCAAGCTTTTTTCGGCAGAAGACCTGATGCTCCAGTCCATGCCGGACGCCAGCCCCGCGAAGTGGCACCTGGCACACACCACCTGGTTTTTTGAGACCTTCATCCTCGGCCCTTACCTTTACGGTTACAAACCATTCGATCCCCGATACAAGCAGCTTTTCAATTCCTACTACAAGCAGCTCGGATCGCATCCTTATCGCGGCGCGCGTGGACTGATGTCGCGGCCAACGCTGGATGAAGTCCATGCTTATCGCGCTCACGTCGATCAAGCAATGCTGCGCCATCTCGAAGTTCCGGATGAGCGTACGGTTGCCCTGATCGAAGTGGGGCTGAATCATGAGCAGCAGCACCAGGAGCTGATTCTCACGGACATCAAGCATGCGCTGTGGTCCATGCCACTGCGGCCAGAACGCGCGAATCAGCCACGCGCAGTTCATAGTTCTCCGCCGCTGCAATGGATAGATTTTGAGGGCGGAATTCGCGAGATCGGCTACGCTGGCTCGAATTTTTCGTTTGATAACGAAAGCCCCCGGCATGAGGTGCTGCTAAGACCTTTTCAGCTTGCCTCGCGGCTAGTGACCAATGCTGAGTATCTGGAATTCATGGACGATGGTGGTTACCGTCGACCCGAGCTGTGGCTCTCTGACGGGTGGGACACGGTTTGTTCGCAGGGATGGAACTCGCCCCTGTACTGGGAAACGCACGAGGGAAAGTGGTTTCAATTTAACTACGACGGAATGTGTGAACTGGATGCTGCTGCACCGGTCTGTCATGTGAGTTACTACGAAGCTGATGCTTTTGCGCATTGGAGCAAAGCCCGGCTTCCGCGCGAAGAAGAGTGGGAGGTTGCAGCCGGACAATTACCCTCGACGGGCAATTTGCTCGAATCGGAAAAGCTTCGACCGCAACCAGCCTCCGGCACGGGCCTACAACAGATGTTTGGGGATGTATGGGAATGGACCGCGAGTCCGTACGTCGCGTATCCGGGATTCGAACCAGCAGCCGGAGCCATTGGCGAGTACAACGGCAAATTTATGTGCAATCAATTTGTGCTTCGCGGCGGCTCATGCGCGACTCCCGCGAGCCACATCCGAGCCAGCTACCGAAATTTCTTTCCGCCGCATGCGCGCTGGCAATTCATGGGCATAAGGATCGCCAAATGATTTCGCGCGCGGCGGTTGCTCTACCCGCTTATACCGAAGAAGTCGTTCATGGGCTTACGTCTCGCCCAAAGACTTTGCCCTGCAAACTTCTTTACGACGATCATGGGTCACAGTTATTCGAAGAGATCACCCGTTTGCCCGAATACTATCTGACGCGAACGGAGTTAGGGATTCTGCAAGACTATGCAAGAAATATTGTGCAAGCAGCCGGAAGCCCAGTTTCGATTGTGGAGCTCGGCGCAGGCACTGCGACCAAGACGGGCACGCTGCTGAGGGCTTTTGCCCGCCGGCAGATGCGTGTCAAATATTTTCCGGTTGATATCTCCTCTGGCGCATTGGGCGATGCCAAAGAGCGCATTAAAGAGGAATGCGCAAAGGTCATCATCCACCCGGTGGTCGCCGACTTCGGCGACGGCTTTCATTTTTTGCGCGAAATCCCGGGACGGAAAGTTGTCCTCTACCTGGGGTCGAGTATCGGCAACTTTGAATGGAACGATGCGACCGCCATGCTGCGCAGAGTGCGCGACCAGCTCACGGATGGCGACGCGCTATTGCTGGGTACGGACATGGTCAAGGCTCCCGAAATCCTTGTGCCCGCTTATGACGACGCGCAAGGCGTGACCGAAGAATTCAGCAAGAATATTCTGGTGCGGCTCAACCGCGAGCTCGATGCCAATTTCGATCTGGATTCATTTCGCCACATTGCCGAATGGAGCCCGTCGCAGTCGCGGATGGAAATATTTCTTCAAAGCCTGTGGCCACAAACCGCCACTCTGCGGACACCTCGGCTCACAATTCAATTCCGGCAGGGCGAACGCATTCATACCGAAAACAGCCATAAGTACACGCTCGAAATGATTGAGCGAATGTTGTGCGTCTCCGGATTCAAGCTGGAAAACACATGGTTCGATGCCCAGAAATGGTTTGCGCTGAATCTGGCGCGGGTTCAGGCGGACTAGTCTCTTTTAACTGAATTTCTCTGCCGTCCAGCGCTGCCACAAGTACCAGACAATCATCATCCGAACGACGATCATCGCGCCCGCGATGAAAAATCTCGGCGAAATATCTGTCGCAGCGTCGGAGACCGTTGGCAGCAGCATCACCATTCCCGCCACGTTAATCGCAATTGCGGCGCGGCGAGCTGCGTTTTTCATCAGAAAAAGCCCAAGAGCAACGATTATCCCAAGGCCCGCCGCCAGCAGAAACATGTAAGGTCCGTATGTTTCAAGACCGTGCAGCAGCGGATCGCCAAGGGACAGCGGAATCGCTTCCGGATTTCTCAACTTGATTAAGCCAAGGACAAGAAGGTAGAGCGAGGCCGCGACGAAAGTGATCGCGACGGCTGTGATCCCGGCCGGACGTTCATCATTCGAAGCCGCGTCGGACAGCGTAGCCGGCCTCAATACTTCGGCATGCTGGGATCGACTCGGTCCGCCCAGGCCAGAATTCCGCCTGCGAGGTTGTGGACTTTTTTAAATCCTGCCTGGCGCAGGAAGTTCACTGCCTTAGCGCTGCGCATACCGGAGCGGCAGTGGGCCACGATTTCCTTGCTGGTGTCTAGTTCATTCACCCGATTCGGCAATTCTCCGAGCGGAATGAGGTGCCCACCGATATTGCAAATGTCGTATTCGTGCGGCTCACGAACGTCGAGAACGTAAATGTCGTCACCGCGATCGAGCCGCTTCTTGAGTTCTTCAACTTGAATTTCGTCTGTAGTCACTTCGGCTGGGGCCTCCTCACCGCGAATTCCGCAGAACTCCTCGTAATCGATCAGCTTAGTGATTGTAGGATTTTTGCCGCACGCCGGGCAATCCGGATTTTTGCGCAGCTTGAGTTCCCGGAACTTCATGGCCAGCGCATCGATCAGCAGCAAACGTCCGATGAGCGGATCCCCTTTGCTCAAGATCAGCTTGATGACTTCGGTCGCCTGTATCACTCCGACTAACCCGGGGAGAATTCCCAGCACTCCGCCTTCCGCGCAGGAAGGAACCAGTCCCGGCGGTGGCGGCTCAGGATACAAGCAGCGATAGCATGGCCCTTCTTCGGTGCCGAAAATGCTGGCTTGGCCTTCGAAGCGGAAAATCGAGCCATAAACATTGGGCTTGCCGGTGAGCACGCAGGCGTCGTTTACAAGATACCGCGTGGGGAAATTGTCCGTGCCGTCGGCGATGATGTCGAATTCCTTGAATAGTTCGAGGGCGTTGTCACTCGAAAGCCGCGTGTTGAACTTGCGGATATTCAGAAACGGATTCATCGCCTTGAGTTTCTCGGCGGCTGAATCAAGCTTGGGGCGGCCTACGTCGGCCGTCGAGTGAATGATCTGCCGCTGCAGATTCGTGTAATCGACAACATCAAAGTCCACAATTCCGAGTGTGCCTACGCCCGCCGCGCCGAGATAAAGCGCCAGAGGAGAACCGAGCCCACCGGCGCCAATGCACAAAACTTTTGCGGCCTTAAGCTTGAGCTGCCCTTCCATGCCAACTTCGGGCATGATGAGGTGGCGCGAATAGCGCAGGATCTCGTCGTTGTTCAGCGTGAGGGCGGCGGGTTGAGTTTCGGTTAACGTGGCCATGGTTTCAGATTGTGTAATTTTGTAATCTGGGAATTGTGAAATTGTACTTCTCCGCGTCCTCTGCGGCGTTTCTCAGCGAACTCTGCGGTTAAAATCCTTTGTCGCTCCTAAACCAAGACAGAACCTTTTAATTCGCGGAGGTTGAGAATTATGCAATTACCAAATTTCCCAATTACCCAATCGCTCGCGCCTCCCGCTATCGACGGCACGATCGAAATGTTATCACCGTCCTGGACAGCGGTTGCTTCCTTCTGTAGATAGCGAACATCTTCGTCATTCAGATAAACATTCACGAAAGCGCGCAGTTTGCCATCTTCGGTGTAGAGATGGCGGCGAAGATCGGGATGGTCCGTGACCAACCCACTCAGGGCTTCTCCGACGGTAGAACCCTTCACATCAACCGCGGGCTGCTTGCCAGCATACTGCCGCAGCGGCGTGGGAATATGGATCTTTGGCATGGGTAAATGATGCCACAGAAGCGGCCTGGGATTCAGGCTCAAGCAGATAGGGCACGCCTTAAAACGTGGGATTGAAAGGAAGCTTGTATCAGGGCACGTCTTTACACGTGTCAGTCAGAAGCAAGCTAGTTTGGGCTTAGCCCCTGAGGTAACTCGCAGTCGAGTCGGACCGCCGAAGTCGCATTTGCTCATTCAAGGTCGACATTTAACAACGAGCTTGTATCAGGGCACGTCTTCAGACGTGCCGTAGGGCGCTTGTAACAAGTTTAGGCGGCTTCAGCCGCGCCGGCACAGTTCCCGGTCGCCTAAATTTTTCGTCTTGTGACATCCGTCACATCTTTTCCACCTTAAGCCCGCGCAAGATTCGAGCCCATGGCTATTCCACTCCGTCGAGCTGATCCAACCCACATCTCCCCGATTCTGCGCACTTTCTTTGTAACTTCATCTATTGCAGAAAAACGGAATCTGTTGCAATCAGATCGTTCTGCAAGCCTGTTCATTGATGTGCTGTATCACTATCGCGCAGAACGCAAATACCTCCTCCACGGATTCGTTGTGATGCCAGATCACTTCCACGTGCTCATCACGCTCGATTCTGAGATCAGCATTGAGCGTGCAGTTCAGTTCGTCAAAGGTGGCTTTGCGTTTCGAATAGGCAAAGTATTCCGCTTCAGATCTCCAGTTTGGCAGAGAGGTTTCTCGGAAGCGCGAATCTACGACTCGAAGCATTTCAGTTCTGTGCTGGAATATATGGCTGGCAATCCGATTAAACGGGGTCTCGCCCAAATTGGAAAACAATATCCGTACTGCTCACTCCATCCCGGATTCGAATTGGACGACCTGCCACAGGGGCTAAAGCCCAGACAAATTTTGCTCCCGACTGGCACGTCTAAAGACGTGCCCTGATACAACCACACAGTATCCTGCCCCGGAGTCGAAGCTCGCACACTGTGCGCCGCCTAGTAAGTCTTGAAATTTCCCCCAACTCGCTAAACCTTGAAGCCCCAATATATCCACTCAAAAAAAGCGCAGGATGATCGGGGGTCCGGCCCAGATCATCCTCATCCCTCCCGGTTAGGAGGGGTCTTACTGCAGTAAGAGTAGCGCTTCAACATTGCGGGAATATGTATGTGAAATGAAATGTTCGTGAATTCGGCTATATTTATGGATTCGCGCGGTCAATTCGGGACAGCCGAGGGCGGGCCGTCTCGACACGAGAACGGGAGGGCAATGCCACGTAAGCTCGACGAATGCCGACGGCTGCAAAAGCGCGCCGAACAATTGATCCCTGGGGGAGTCAGCTCTCCGGTGCGTGCGTTCAAGGCAGTTGAGTGTGACGCCCCGTTCATCGTGCGTGGGCAGGGTTCGCACATTTGGGACGCGGACGGTAACGAATATATAGATTACGTTGGCTCGTGGGGGCCGCTCATTCTGGGTCACGCCGAACCGAATGTTGTGGAAGCCATTCTCTCCGCTGCGGTGAATGGCACCAGCTTTGGCGCTTCCACTCCTGCCGAGGCCGACCTTGCTGAATTGGTCATCGAAGCCTTTCCGACGTTGCAAAAGGTCCGGTTCGTAAGCTCTGGGACCGAGGCGACCATGTCGGCCATACGTCTGGCGCGGGCGTATACCAAACGCAAATATGTAATCAAGTTTGAGGGCTGCTATCACGGCCACGCCGATTCGTTGCTGGTTAAAGCCGGATCAGGCGTTGCGACGCTCGGCATTCCCGGCTCCGCAGGAGTGCTCGAAGAAGTAAGCCAGTTCACCATTGCGCTTCCTTTCAACGACACCGAAGTGCTGGAGCAGGCATTCAGCAAGTATCGCCACATGATCGCCTGCGTGATTGTGGAGCCGGTGGTAGGAAACATGGGGTGCGTCCCGGCTGAGGGAGATTATCTGGCGAACCTACGCACCATCACGCAGCGCGAAAAAACTGTGCTGATATTCGACGAGGTGATGACCGGCTTTCGTGTCGCATACGGCGGTGCGCAGGAACTGTATGGAATTAAGCCAGACCTTACGACTTTGGGGAAGATTATCGGCGGCGGGTTGCCGGTGGGCGCCTATGGCGGGCGATCAGAAATCATGGATCTGGTTGCGCCGCTCGGTCCGATGTATCAGGCGGGAACGTTGTCGGGAAATCCGATCGCGGTGACTGCCGGTCGCGCCACGTTGGGCGTCTTGAAAAATTCATCGATCTACAACGATCTCGAAGAACGGAGTGCGGAATTCGCGGCGGGCGTTCGCGCGGCGGCAGAGAAACACAACGTGTCGATCGCATTCAATCGCGTCGGATCGATGTGGACGCTTTTCTTTACCGATGCGCCGGTCGTTGATTTCGAATCGGCGAATCGATCCAATCGTGAAAAGTTCGCGCGCTTCTTTCACCTCATGCTCGGCGAAGGCGTCTACTTGCCGCCGTCGCAAATGGAAGCGGCGTTTTTCTCCGCGGCGCATGCGAAGAAAGACATTCTGCAGCTCATCGAGCGCGTCGATCGCGTGCTGAAAAAAATCGCCTGGGAATTCGAGAAGTCGGCCCGCGGGAAAAAACGACGCCTCCCGACCAGGAGCGCAGATTCTGGCGTTCTGGATCGGTGTACCGCGCTGGAGCATTATTTTGCGTTCTGCTGGTTTTTCTGACCAGCTTCGTCGCCGTAGTTCATTTTCACTCGAATGATTCAGCGGTTCCCGACCACTCATGTTCGCTTTGCGCGTTGGCGCACGCCGGAGTTGCAGTCAACAGCGTTGCTGCCCCAGCGCCGGTCTTCACCCCTACAGCCCTGGCTGAACTTCCGGCGACTACGCCGCACTCTCTTCTTTCCGTTTCTTCTCACTACATTCGTCCTCCGCCGCAGGTTTAAGACCACGAGTAGGGTTTTAGATCATAGATAAATAATCGGAGGCACTTATGCGCGTTTGTTCCAGCACGCCGCCGCGCGCGGCTTTTCATAGCACTTCTTTCGTGGCTGTTGGCCTAGGTGAATACCCGAATTTTGCGGGAGCTAAAAATGAATAAGCGGATCCTTGTAATTAGCGTATTGGCATTTTCCTGCATCCCACTTTGGGGACAGCAGGCGAACCCGCCGGATGCAAATGCGCAAAACGCAGCCCTCGAGCAGCGCATTCGCGATCTTGAAGATCGGGTGATCTCGCTGGAAGGCAAGATACGAACCATGCAGAGCGCGCAAGCCGCACCGCCAGCCCAGCCGCAACCAGCCCCGGAAGCACCAGCGGCGCCAAACCAGGCTCCCGCTGCCGCGCAGACTGCTCCGCCCACAACAGCGCCACCGATGCCTTCACCCAACGAAACACAGTCTGGTCTCGCCAATCCGAACTCAGGAGCGGTGCCGGTGTATGGGGGCTCTTCCGCTGCCGCGAAGGCGCTCAATCCTGATGTCAGCGTCATCGGAGATTTCATCGGCGCTGCGGGAGGAAACACGCCGCCAGCGTTCGCGACCCTGCAACCATTTCCATCCTTGGAGATGCACGAGTCGGAGATCGGCATGCAGGCGATCATAGATCCATACGCGCGCGGTGATTTCTTCGTCTCATTCGGAGAACAAGGCGTCAATCTCGAAGAGGGATATATAACTTTCACAGCCTTGCCGGCGGGGTTTGTGGCTAAGGTTGGCAAAATGCGCTCCGCATTCGGCAAAGTGAACATGATGCACAACCACGTTCTCCCCTGGGTCGATCGCCCGCTGGTGACGACCAACCTGGTAGGGGGAGAAGACGGAATTGACGACGCGGGGTTCTCGCTCGAGCGAATTATTCCCGCGCCAAAAGGGATTTTCCTGGAAGCGACTGGGCAGGTTTTCCGTGGGGACTCGGACGAGCTGTTCCAGCATGTGCAGCGGAGCGACGTAAGCACCGTCGAGCACCTCCGCGCCTACCGGGACATCACTGAATCTACAAATCTCGACCTAGGCGTCTCCTACGCTCGCGGACACAACGACGGGACGATAAACATCCCTGGCGATTTCATCACTCAGTTGTACGGTGTCGATGCGACCGTCCGCTGGAAACCGCTGCGGCGCTCCATCTACCATTCTTTTGTCGGACGCAGTGAGCTCATTTGGAGCCAGCGGCAGCAGTTCCCGACCGAGCAGCGTGCATTTGGCTTTTATACTTCTGCTGACTACCAATTTGCGCGCCGCTGGTTCGCGGGCGGACGCTTTGACTGGTCGGACCGCAGCCGCTTCGCGAACCTGACGGATAAGGGGGCAGCGGCGACGCTGACTTACTGGCCCAGCGAGTTCAGTCAGATCCGTGGAGAGTATCGCTTCACCCATTACGCGGAAAATCGCGATAGTAATGAATTGTTGATGCAGTTAATTTTCTCGCTTGGCGCTCACGGCGCGCATCCATTTTAGGAGATCAAATGCAGGAGTTCTTTCACTCATTGAAAGCGGTTGCGATCGCATTATTGCTTTTGTCATTTGTGGGCATTGCCCAGGCAAAAAAACTCAACGTAATAACGTCCACGACGGATATGGCGGCGTTGGCCCAAGAAGTAGGCGGAGACCGCATCAACGTTGAGTCTCTCGCCAAGGGCTACCAGGACCCACACTTCGTCGAGCCAAAGCCGAGTTTTCTGCTGAAGCTGCGCCAGGCCGATCTGCTCATCAGCGTGGGCCTGCAGCTTGAAATTGGCTGGCTACCGCCTTTGATCACGCAGAGTGGAAATGGCCGGGTACAAGTCGGAGCGAACGGCTATCTCGATGCTTCGCAATTTGCGGAAATCCTGGACATCCCAACCGGGGTCGTGACCCGCGCCATGGGCGACGTGCATCCTCTGGGTAATCCCCACTACTGGCTTGATCCGGACAACGGGCGTCGCCTTGCCCGTGGCATCGCGCAAAAACTCGGCGAGCTGGATCCGCCGGACAATTCTTACTTCCAGGAGCGTTTCCAGGACTTTGATAAGCGACTCACCGTCGCTGAACAAAAATGGGATGCGGAGATGACGCCGTATCACGGGCGCAAACTAGTTACGTACCATAATTCGTTTCCTAACTTTGCTAAACACTTTCACCTAAATGTAGTTGGATATGTAGAACCGAGGCCCGGCATTCCGCCAACTCCGAGCCACACCATCGAACTGATCGGACTGATGAAACGTGAGAACTGCAAACTAGTTTTGGTTGAACCTTATTTTGATTTAAAAACGCCAAACAGCATTGGCGCGGGGACCGGCGCGAAAGTTGTGGTTTATTTGCCGTCGGTCGGTGGGGAGAAGCAAGTGACAAATTATTTCGAACTCTTCGACTACGATATTGGCTTGATCACGAAGGCATTTCAGGCCACGCAATAACCTTAAGGAGCTGCATGGAAATGCTTCAATTTTTAATCTGGCCGTTTGTAGCCAGCCTGATTCTGACCGGTATTCATGCGTACCTGGGCGTGCACGTCGTCGAACGTGGGGTCATTTTTGTGGACTTGGCGCTGGCGCAGATTGCGGCTTTGGGCGCCACTATCGCGATTTTGATCGGTATGGACCCGCATGGGACCGGCGCTTACTGGCTTAGCCTGTGCTTCACTTTCGTCGGCGCGGCAATCTTCGCCTTCGCCCGCACCCGACGCGGTCATATTCCCCAGGAAGCTTTCATCGGTATTGCGTACGCGGTTGCTTCAGCGGCTGCGATTCTCGCCATGAGCAAGGCGACGGGCGAGACTGAGCACCTAAAAGATATGTTGGTCGGCAACATTCTGGCAGTTTCCAGGCATGACGTTTTCAAGACGGCAATTCTCTATGGGGTAATCGGAATTTTTCATTACATTTTCCGCCGCAGGTTTCTGCTCATCTCGACTGATCCCGAGCGTGCAGAAGCTGAGGGCATGAGCATCCGGTTCTGGGATTTTCTTTTTTATGCATCATTCGGGTTTGTGGTGACATCCTCCGTAGCGATCGCTGGGGTGCTGCTGGTATTTTGTTACCTGATCGTTCCATCCGTGGGGGCCATGCTTTTCGCAGATCAGGTCGGGCGACGTCTTGCAATAGGATGGACTATGGGCACGCTAGTTTCGGCGCTGGGAGTTTACTTCTCCGTCCTGCTCGACCTTCCAACCGGCGCGGCCATCGTCTGCACATTTGGCGCGGTGTTGGTGGCAATGTTCTTCGTTCATTTACTCTTCTTTCATGGCAAGCAGGCCCGGGCTCTGGCCGGAGCAGGTTCAGTGGAGGACCCGAAGCAGCGAGTATTACAGGAGAACCGGTGAAGAATAGGCCAGTCTAAGGAGGCGGAGATTTATCACGTGCCAAATTTCACGTTGTCACTTATATTTCGCCTATGCATCAGCTGATTAAAGCGACGATGCCAGATAGAGCCAAAACTGCGGTCACGCTTTTGCTGATCCTTATTGCCTGGAGCATGTCATCTGCTTCATTGTTGTCCTTACCTTCTGTACAGGGCCCGGCGACCAGATGCCCTATGCAACGGCAGTCCACCCCATTACGTTCCCCGATTGATCACAGGTGCTGTCAAGTCAGGCATGACACGGCGGCGCTGCAAAAGGCAGCAAATCCCAAGCCCGATTTCAGCACATTCTTCGTTCTCAGCTCGGACCCGAGACCCATATCTAAGGATGTCTTCGGCGTAGCCTTGTACACCGAAAGCGTCTCGCCTGGAACGCCTCCCGCCAAATCGCAGCTTCGCATTTAAACCTCACTTCCATTCATCTTCGTTCTGAGGCGAGAACGCGAGCTCGCTTTCTGATTCCGCTTACCAATACACGGGAGTGCTTTATGCGTATGACCGGCTTTTGTCTGCTGTTAATGAGTTTTTCGAGTTGTGTTTTGCATGCTCAAGATCCGAGCGGGGGCACGAAATCCCATATGGATATGCCCGGTATGTCAGGCATGACGCAGGACAAACCAGGGATGGAATCGCATTCACTAGCTGACGCCATCATGCAACACACAACGTCGGGCACCGATGTCCAACCCAACTCTACGCCCACCGAAATGCTCATGATGCAAAAGGGTAGCTGGACTTTGATGTTTCATGGTGAGGCTTTTTTAAACGACATTCAGCAGAGCGGTCCGCGCGGCGAGGACAAGTTCTTCTCCACGAACTGGTTTATGCCTATGGCGCAACGAAAACTCGGGCGCGGAATTTTGACGCTTCGCACCATGTTCAGCCTCGATCCAGCGACCGTGAGTTCCGAACGTTATCCGGAACTCTTCCAGCAAGGCGAGACCGCTTATGGAAAGCCAATCGTGGATGGTCAGCACCCGCACGATTTCTTCATGGAGCTAGTCGCTATCTACGACTTCAAGTTCGCGAATAACACAATGTTCTCCCTATATGCCGGCCCGGTCGGTGATCCCGCCCTCGGCCCTCCTGCTTATCCTCATCGAGCATCCGAGATCTTCCGGCTTGAGGCTTCAGGTTTTCACGGCCGCGAGCCCGATGAAGATCGCTGGGACATTGATGCCGGAAAGATTGATTCGTGGTCGGGACGCGCGACCGTGAACCCTGGGCAGAACTGGAGCTTTCAATATTCAATCGGCGATTTAGCCAGCCCGGAAACGCTATTTCCGCGTGAAGATATCCGCAGAATGACTGCATCGCTCATATATAACCGTCCGATTAAGAACGGCAATTGGACTTCGATGCTGCTGTGGGGACGCAATAAAAGCCTGCAGGACGGAAATGTCGGCAACTCCTATCTGCTGGAATCGACTTTGCATTTTTCCAACAAGAATAATGTGTGGGCGCGAATCGAGAATGTGGATCGCACCAACGAGCTACTGCTCGGCCGAAGCTCCTTGCCGCCAGACTTTATCGAGCGCTATTTCACGCGGGTGCAAGCCTACACTGCAGGATACGACCGCGAGCTTGGACATGTGCCGCACCTTTCGACTGCACTCGGCGCACAACTCACCTGGTATGCGGTGCCAACAGCATTGCAGTCGGCTTATGGTTCGCATCCAATCGGCGTGGTTGCCTTCTTGCGCGTGCGGGCAAGGTAAATGCAGAAGTCGGAACCTAGAATGCAGAAGTTAGAAGTCAGAATGCAGAATGTTAGAAATCTGAATGCAGAATATTAAGATGGGCCCGGAATTCTGCATTCTAACTTCTGCATTCTGACTTTGACGGCAAACTCTATGCCGTATTGTCGTAAAGCAGCTCTGTGCGCCGATCTGCCGGTGCGGCACTTTGGTGTTAAAGATAAAGAAAGCTGAACCTGTCATAATCATGCAGGCGTATGTCTCTGGATTTCCCTCTTCATATTGATGACCGTTGGTTGCCCAAATCCGTTCTCTGCCTTCGCGATTACAACTTCAACAAATTCACTCGTGACGTAATTGCCGGAATCACCGTGGGACTGGTGGCTCTGCCGCTGGCCATGGCGTTTGCAATCGCCTCGGGGCTGACGCCGCAGGCCGGAATCTATTGCGCAGTGGTCACCGGGTTTCTGATTTCACTCTTAGGCGGATCGAAGACGCAGATCGGTGGCCCGACAGGCGCGTTTGTTGTCGTTGTCGCTGGCATCGTCGCGGTACATGGCCTCGACGGCCTATTCATGTGCACCATGATGGCGGGTGTCTTGCTCGTGGTGCTGGGCGCAACCGGTATGGGCTCAGCGGTGAAATTTATTCCACGGCCGGTCGTGCTTGGGTTCACCAACGGAATTGCTGTATTGATCGCCAGCACCCAGATCAAAGATTTTTTCGGGCTGCACGTTGCAAAAGTGCCCGGCGAATTCTGGTTGCGGATAAAGGTCCTGGCTGCGGCCTTTCCGTCGTGGTCCTTGCGGGCAACCCTGCTCGCGGTGTGTACGGTCGTCGTGATGGTCGCATGCCGAGCGATTTCAAATCGCATTCCCGGACCAATCGTAGCCATGCTCGGCGCGACCCTGGCCGCCTATTTTCTGAAGTTCCCGGTCGAAACCATCGGCACCCGCTTTGGCGGAATTCCCAGCGGCCTACCGCATCTGGCAATTCCTCAATGGCATGCATCGTTGGTTCACGGGTTGCTCGGGCCGGCGTTCACGGTCGCGATGCTTGGCGCCATTGAGTCTCTAATGTCGGCGGTAGTTTCCGATCGCATGAGCAATGACCGGCACAATCCCAATGTCGAATTAATTGGCCAGGGCGTCGCTAATATTATTTCGCCCATGTTTGGTGGCTTGCCGGCTACGGGCGCGATTGCCCGCACTGCGACCAATATCCGTGCCGGGGCACAATCGCCGGTTGCGGGAATCATTCATGCGTTGACCCTTTTGTGCGTGCTGATGTTTGCCGCGCCGCTGGCTAGCTACATCCCCATGGCCGCGCTGGCGGGGATCCTGATGATCGTCGCCTACAACATGGGCGAGTGGCGCGAGATTCCGCAACTGCTTAAGCTCACCAAAACCGACATCAGCGTGTGGCTGGTTACGTTCGGGCTTACAGTGTTTGCCGATCTCACTGTAGCTGTTGAAGCCGGGATGATTCTCGCAGCGCTGCTCTTCATCACTCGCGTGTCGAACACTACGACTGTCTCTCAGGTAACAGACGAATACATCGAAGACGGCCGCATGCATATTTTGCAGGACAAAGACATCCCGTACTACGCCACTATCTTTCGCATTCACGGGCCATTTTTGTTTGGCGCGACCGACAAGATTTCCGCGATTACCGAGAAGATGCACGAACTGCCACCGGTCGTGATTATTCGTCTGCGCAACATGACCGCGATCGACGCCACCGGAGTGTATGCGCTGGAGGAAATCGCCAGACAACTGCATAGTTCCGGGCGGACGCTTATTTTATGCGGCGCGCGAGAGCAGCCGTTTCAACTGATGCGTCAGGCCGAATTCGAAGAGGTAGTCGGGCGGGAGAATATTTGCGCAAATGTAAACGAAGCCCTGCTGCGAGCGGAAGCGGTGTTCGAGAAAATTCAGACCAAAGCCGCTGCTGCAAAATAGCCCTTACGGGTGACCAAAGTAGTAACACCTCCCGTCCTTTTCTTCTCAAGAGTTTAACGGCATCATTACATATAAGGGTATCCTTGACTCCCTCAGATTGAGGACAACCGTGAAAAAACTTTGCGTCTTTGCAGTGCTGGTCGCTGGCGTGCCGATGCTCGCCGCGCAGAGCAAGCCTGGTAATTCCACTTCAGCCGCGACGGCAGCGCCGGTAGTAAATGCTGTGTCGCACACTACCAAGGCCATGCACTATCGGCCGGGCGCCAACACGAAGCTCCCTTTTCAAGCGACGGAATTAATGGCGGGCGCCAGTGGAGAGGCAAAGATCGAGGCCAAGAAGACCACGATTGCTATTGACGCCAAAATTCAGGGCGTTGAGGAAGCCACAAAATTTGGCTTGGAATATCTCACCTACGTATTGTGGGCGGTGTCGCCTGAGGGCCGCGCCGATAATCTTGGCGAGCTGGTGGTCAAGAAGGGCACGGCGGAGCTGAAGAGTTCGACCGATATGCAGACATTTGGCTTGATTGTCACTGCGGAACCGTATTTCGCGGTGACTCAGCCCGGCAACATGGTGGTGATGGAAGGCTCGGTTCCCCAGGGTGAGGAAATCGGCGCGAAGTTCGAGCTGGTCGGCAAAGGCACCTATTCATCGACCAACGAACGCATTCAGAACGCTATCTTCGGGATTGACCGCTCCACGCCGATGGAGTTGTTTGAGGCGCGCAATGCTGTGCGGATTGCTCACATTGCGGCCGGCGACAAGTATGCGACCTCGATTCTGGCCAAGGCCGATCAGCAGCTAGCGCAGGCTGAACAAACTTACCGCGGCAAGCAGGGCAAAACGGCGATTGACTCTGCGGCGCGCGAGACCGCGCAGACGGCGGAAGAAGCCCGCATCATGGCGGTGAAGCAGAAGGCGGAAGATGAGGCAAACGCCAGAATCGCCGGCGAGAAGAGAGCGGCGGAGGAGCGGGAAGCGAGAGCTCGTGCCGACGCCCAAGCTGAGTCGCAGCGACGCGCTCAAGCCGAGCAAGCCCAGAGAGATGCAGAAGCTGCCACAGCCGAAGCGCAACGGATGAAGGCGGAAGCCCAGGCCGCGGCGCAGGAAGCAGCGCGGCAGAAAGCAGAAGCTGAGCAGGCTAAGGCCGAGGCCTTGGCGCAACAGCAGGCGTTGGCAGAGCAGGCTGCTTCAGCTCAAAAGGCGGCTGCGGAATCCGAGCAGATGCGGCAGGAAGCCGACCAACTGCGCCAACAGGCTGAAGCACAGCGGCAGCAGGCGGAAAAAGAAAAGCAGGAGCTACGCGCAAGATTGTTACAGCAGTTGAACTCGATTCTCTCCACACGGGATTCGGCGCGCGGCTTGATCGCCAATATGTCCGACGTCCTGTTCAAGAGCGGCAGCTTCGAACTTTTGCCCGGAGCACGTGAGCGGCTGGCAAAAGTTTCGGGAATCGTGCTGGCGTATCCGACACTGCATCTTCAGGTGGAAGGCCACACTGATAGCGTTGGTACCGACGAATACAATCAAAATCTTTCTGAGCACCGTGCTCAAGCTGTTCGCGATTATCTTGTTCAGCAGGGAATTTCAGCGAACACGATCGGATCGCGTGGACTCGGCAAAACTCAGCCGATCGCAACCAACGACACGCCAGAAGGACGCCAACAGAACCGTCGCGTGGAACTGGTGTTGTCTGGAGATGCGATTGGGAACAACGCCAGTGCGTCTGCTGCAGGTGCGCAGCAGTAGGTTTGTAATTATTCCCACTTCCTGATTCCCACTTCTCGCAAACCAGCGGGAAGTGGGCACTCGGCCAAATTTGCAATCATGTTTAGACATTCAATGGAGCACTTTCTCGCAAAGAGCGCGAGAAATGGGGCACCGTCAGAGTTCTACAATGGGGATGCGGCCCACCCGCCATCGACTCACACCTGCCATTATGCTCACTGCCCTCACCCGATCTGTTTCCTCCCGCATCAATGAATGCGAACTTACCTTTATCGAGCGCCAAGCGATCGATGTCGAACGAGCAGTTCGGCAGCATCGCAGTTATCAACAGCTACTCCGAAGCCTTGGTCTCAATGTTGTTGAACTTCCTGCCGACGACCGCTGCCCTGATTGCTGCTTCATCGAAGACACAGCCTTAGTCCTGGATGAACTCGCCATCGCCACCCGCCCGGGCAGTGACGCCAGACGCGCCGAAGTTGCCGGTGTTCTGCCGATTATTGCGAAGCACCGCAAAATTGTTCACGTCGAGGCTCCCGCCACTCTTGAGGCTGGCGACGTATTGCGAATCGGACGCAATCTCTTTATCGGAGTCACTAGCCGAACCAATCGTGAAGGCATTGACATCGTGCGGGAACACGCTGCGCCGCACGGATACAAGGTGCATGCCGTCGAAGTACCTGGAGCGCTGCACCTGAAGAGCGTTTGTACGGCACTCAACGAGCGCACAATTCTCGCCGACTCATCACGCGTAAATATTGAGCCATTTGCCGGATACGAGCTAATCGAGGTTCCGCCCGAGGAATGGATGGCGGCAAACGTTTTACTCGTCAACGGCACGGTTTGCATGCACGAGGGATTTCACCAAACGCTCGCGCTGTTACGCGAACGCAAGATCCAAGTCCGAACCGTCGATATTTCTGAATTACTGAAGGCCGAAGCCGGCCTGACCTGCCTCAGCATTATTTTTGATGCCAAAAGCCATCAGGTTTGAGCCGAGCCGCGGTTTGCTCTTCTCCTTGTTACATAAATTGCAAGATGGACAACACGATGTAGAGCAACGTCATCACAAAACCCGAAGCCGCTCCCAGTCGCATCAAACGCCCCGGCTTTAAACCCAGATCTTTTCGCGCCAGCAGGGGAATCGCGAACAGGGCGAGATAGGCGATGGCATAAAACGCGAACGCCATGACCAGCAGCAACTCGAAGGCCTCCTGCTCGCCCACGCCGATGAGGACCGCAACAGCGGCCACCATCGCGATTCCGGTTGCGAAAAAAATTGAATTCACCGGCGTCTTATATTTGGGATGCAGACGCGTGAACCATGCCGGGAGCAGGTGGTCCCAGCCCGCAACCATGGGCAGGCGGGCGCAACCGTTGAAATTAATGTTGAAAGTAGAAACGTAATTCGTGAGTAACAGAATTACCGCGACCGGCAGGATGACTCTCGCAATCCCATACGGCTGGAAAGCCCTGCCGAGCGCCTGCGGAATGGCTGCAGTGACGTCCACTGCGCCAGGCGGAAGATAGGAGAGAATTGCGCCCGTTCCGAAAATGTAAAGCAGCGCGATTATCGGTGCAGTGAGAAGAATGGAGCGCGCCAGGTTGCGCTCAGGATTGCGGCACTCGCCGGCAAAGATTGCTACGTACTCAAAGCCGCAAAGCGCCCCAAATGTCATCTTGCTGAACACACTCAACGTGAAAATTGTTATTGGCGGTGAAACAATGTGCAGCGGCCGAAACTCGGCGGCGCTTCCGCGAAAATCGCGAAACATTGGTATGAGAACCAGCGCGCCAAGCACGATCAAAGTGGCAGCGCTGCCGAAATTCGTTATCCATTTGCCGACATGAAAACCGACACGCGCCAACAAAGCCATGCCTCCGGCAAGGACAAAAGACGCGGCCAACAACATCCATTTATTTTCTGCAATCCATGAGGCTTGCGGACCCAGGGCATAAGCAAGAAAGCTCATGGTGATCAGCCCGGCCAATGCCATGTAGATCACGCCGTAAAGCCAGAGATTCCACGCGACCAGAAATCCGATTCGGTCCCCAAAGGCCAGCCGCGCCCATTCGTAAAGACCGCCTTCGAGCGGCATCAGGCGGTTCAGTCGCGCAACTACAAGCGCTTCGGGGATGAAAAACAGCAGGATCGCTAGAAGCCACAGCAACACATGCGAAGGTCCGGCTTTTGCGGCCGTGCCAAAGAATTCAGGGATTGTCAGGTAGAGAATCTGCGCCAGGGCTAGGTCGGCGAGACCAAGTTCGCGGCGCAGTCCACCAGGGCTCTGTGTGGTTTCGGCGCTCGAAAAGCTTTGACTATTGTTTTGAAGCAAGCGGAGGAAGCAAGACTAATACTGGATATGACTTTCGTCTACGCCGGGCTAGCCTGTCGTTGATCTGCGATCAGGAATCTATTCCGACCCCTGCACCGCGCCAGTTGTGAGAGACGCCTCACTGGATTTGGTGACCTGTTGCAACAACTCCAAATCGCTTTCGATTTGCGCTACTGAGGCGTGCGCAGGCTTCTTCGATTTCAATTCCTGATTCAAACGCGCGAAGAGCAAACCTTCCACCAATTGAGGCGGAGCCGAAATGCGCAACGCATTATCACGGCAAATTCCGACCTGCGTTGTCGCGTCTTGTCCCCGCGCCTGCAGAAATGGCTGGCCAGTGGCATCAAGTAACGGCTCGGTCGTCGCTACAAAGTCATGCCAGTTTGGCAGCGGTTCGCCCTCAATGTTCTCGTGCTTCATAGCCGATAACGATTTTTGATACCACGCCCGCTGTGCCGCGGTCAGGGGTGTCTCCAAGCCGCGCACGGGATCGAATATCGATGCCCCTTTGGCAGGATCGAAGCGCCATCCGGTCCAATAGGCGGTCTCCACACCGACCACCAGGACTGGGTGAAACAACAACACCGGGGTGACGTATTTTTTCGCTAGCACCAGCGACTCGATCACGCCGTGCACCGGCTTGCTGCGCTTGAGCCCGGGCACCTGCGGCACGATGAACGTGGTCAGGCGCATTTGCGGATGGTGTTTCGCAGTATGTGTCAACGACTTGGCTGCCTGCTTGGGCGTCATGACACCGATGTCACCGATGACGCTGCGATGCACCGCATGCGGATAATAGAAATTCACGATCTGCTTTACAAAGTCGGCGCAATTGCGCTTCAGCAGTTGGTAGGCTTCGAGGTTCGTTTCGGAGTTAAGCCGGCGGATTAACTCGTCGTCCTGCTCAGCGGTGGTCTCGATGCGAAAACCGTAAGTTGTGCGGTCGTAGGCCGAGCCCACGATCTGATATGTGTCGCTACCGCTGACATCCATTTTTTGCAAATATTTGTGGCGGAGGAATGCGACTAGCTTGGGGTCAGCATAAAGCGGTATGTCTCCCGGATTTTCAACCGCGTACAAATAAGGAATGAGCGGAACCGCTACCCAATCGCGCCCATTAATGTGGTGATACCGGCTGATGACTACGCCCTGTTCACCCGGGCCGCAGCGGCGAAGAAGCGTGGGAGTTTCGGCGCAGACTCGATCCAAATAAACTGCGGCATGACCTGTTCCGGCGAAGGTACCGTCGTAGCTGTAAGGCTCTTCGAGCAGAAGAGTCGCCTGGGCCGACGCCGATTTGGGAATGAATCCCGCAAAAACGGCACCTAACAACAAAACAAAGAACTTACGCAATTTTCGATGCAGAAACATACCTGATTAAGTTTATCTAACCCTGCTTTGGAAAAGTTGTTCCGGAAGCTCGTTGATTAGCTTGTCTTTAGTAACGGCAGGGCAATCTAAGACTAGGAATCTATTGGAGTTGCAAGAAATGAGTGGTCTAGTGCTTCGATTACTCGAAGGGGCATGCCTACTTGAATTGTCCGGCAAATTCGGAGAAAAGTCGCCTGAGATCCTCGACCTCTGCCTTAAGCGACGCAACCCCCTGTTCCAGGACGGCGATTCGCCGCTCATTCTTATCATCGCTGTCATTGGTGGCCCGGCGAAGGTCAGATGTGGACTGGGTAGGCGCTGTTGCAATCTCGGGAATGTATTCGCCCGAGAACAAGTGGGTATATCGGGATTCCTTGGTTCCGGGCTGGCGGGAAAGCACGCGCACCAGTGGCGGTTGCCGCTCCATCAGACGCTGCAGTCCGGACTGCACGTCGTCCAAGGTTTCGAAGCGATACATGCGCTCGGCACGCCCACGAAGCTCACCAGGCGTCTGAGGTCCACGCAGCAGAAGGACGCAAATCAGAGCAATTTCCCGACGATCAAAATTAAAAACTTCCTGGAGCCGGTGTTCGTATTTAGTTACGCGGCTGTCGGCGCCTCCGGCTGGACCAGCCAGGCGTTTTTCCTGCAGCGAGCTAAGCGCATTACGGACTGAACTTTCGTCCAAGGTCATGAGTGGATCGCGGTTATTTTTCTGATTGCATGCGTTCACCAGCGCGTTCAGAGAAAGCGGATAGTAGTCGGGCGTGGTGATGTCCTTCTCGATGAGCGAACCGAGAACGCGGACTTCGATTTCACTGAGCTGCAGTTGAGGAGTGTTCATCAGAGTTAGAGCAAAGTTTAACAGCGACAACGTACTCCGGTTGCATCTTGCGGGCGTATACGTTTTCGCGTCAGGGACTTTTCTCTGGGGACAAAACCTTTACGTTCGCGGTGAGTCTATACCGCATAGAGCAGAAGGAGAAGGCATGAAACGCAGAGAGTTCATCACCACGGCAGCATACGGAATGGGCGCCGCCTGGCTGGGTTCGAAGATGACCACCCGCGCGCTCGCGATTCCTTCACTGACCCGGGAATTCAACGCCTCGGATCCGGTTGTGCTGGGCAGCACCGGAATCCGTACCAGCCTTCTGGCCATGGGCACAGGCACGGTCGGCAGTGGACATCACTCGCACCAGACCGCGCTCGGCGTAAAAGGACTCTCTGAGCTGCTGCTGAACGGCCACGAGCACGGCCTGCGGTTTTTCGACGCGGCCGATTCGTATGGAAGCCATCCTCATGTCGCAGAGGCCCTGAAGCATGTCAAGCGCGATCAGGTGACGGTGCTGACTAAATCATGGGCGCGCGATCCCGCGACCATGCGTGCCGACCTTGACCGTTTTCGCAAAGAGCTGGGCACGGACTATCTCGACATTTGCCTGATGCACTGCCTTACCGAAGCCGATTGGACCGACCGCTACAAAGGCGTGATGGATGTACTCTCGGAAGCAAAACACAAGGGGATCATTCGCGCGCATGGCTGCTCCTGCCATTCGATCGAAGCATTGCGTGCGGCCGCGGCATCACCATGGGTCGAAGTGGATTTGGCCCGGATCAATCCGATTGGCTCGCACATGGATGCTGAGCCCGCCGTCGTCGTTTCGGTATTGAAGCAAATGAAAGCGTCGGGAAAAGCCGTCATCGGAATGAAAATTCTTGGCCAGGGAGACATGCGCGATCGCCAGGACGAGGCGCTGCGTTTTGCCTTGGGCCTCGGAGTTCTCGACGCGTTCACCATCGGTGCGGAAAGCCGCAGTGAGCAGGAAGACCTCATCCGGCGAATTGCGGCAGCGTAGGTTCTGCGGCCCAGATGCCACCGGACGTTGCGAGCGAAGTCGCATCCCCCATAGAATCAATATCAGCAGTTTTGTTCTGCGGTTCCGTTCAACCGCGCAGGCTCGCCTGACCCAGCTTCTAATCAGCGGTTAGGGTAATCGCGTCGGAGAGATGGCCGAGTGGCTGAAGGCGCACGCTTGGAAAGCGTGTTTAGGGGAAACTCTAACGTGGGTTCGAATCCCACTCTCTCCGCCAGTTTTTTATCCGCATAGACACTGGAGATTACCAAAGATTAAGCAGCGCAATGCACTGCGAAAGGCTGTCAGCGCGATACCCGACGCGATTCGATGGGCGGAAGAGATACTGAAGGAAATGGACCGGCGCTGGCCTTAGCCCAATCCGGCAGATCAGGCAATACAGTTTCTACCGTATCGAAAGCCTCCAGAATATTTTGAGAAGATGCATCTGATCTGATAAGGTGTGTGTTCCAAAATGCCTCCTAAAGACAGTGAATCGTTCAATTTCCGTATTCTGGTTGTGGATGACGAACCGCTTATCGTGCACACCGCTGCATTGATTCTGCGTGAGGGTGGATACGAGGTTCGCACTGCGAGCGATGGATTCGAAGCTCTCACTGCACTGAGCCGCTCCGTGCCCGACATCCTGATTTCTGATCTTTCAATGCCGAATATGAGTGGGTTTGAACTGCTATCCATAGTTCGGCGGCGATTTCCTCAGTTGCCAGTGATTGCTATCAGCGGAGAATACACCGGTATTGCCCCGACTGGTTTGATAGCGGATGCTTTTTTCAGCAAGGGCGAGTACAGTCCCGAAGATTTGTTTGCCAGGATTGTCGAATTGTTGGAACAGGCACCTATCCGGGCCAATATGGTCAAATCCGATAAAGCTCCGGTGTGGGTGCCGAAAAATAGCGCCGGATATTTCATCGTGACCTGCCCGAACTGCTTACGTTCTTTTCCCGTCGAAGACAAGCATGGAAAACAGCACCGCGAAACCCACTGTCTTCATTGCGATTCAACTGTCGGCTATTTCGTTGACTTGCCCAGCCTGAACGCCCAGTTCAGGACACCTGAACGCCCAGTTCAGGACAGTCGGCCCGCGTTGAAGCGTGCGAAATAGCGTTCCGGCCTGGAAGCGCGTCGCCTGGAGAGAAAATCGGGGTTTACTGGACCATCTATGGATGAGACTCGAAGAGTTGCGAGCTGCAAGTTGTGCACAGGAGACTATCACATTGTACTCCCGATTTTCCAGCTCAATCCCAGTGCCGGTCAGTCTCTAGGATAATCTCTTCAGCCCAGGAGTTGCATAAAAGCGCTTCAGTCCCTTAGGCATTCGGGAATGGTAGGGCGTGTTACCGCATTAGCCTGTGACGAGTGAACACGAAAGCCCCACTTCTCGCAAACAGCGCGAGAAATTGGGCACCCTCGCCGGTGCCGACTTGCCTCAGTCGGTTTTTTCTTTTCGTGCTTGTTTCTTGCGAGCGTCGGCTAACTTGGCTTCAGCATCTCGGCTGTCCTTTCATAGCCTGAAATCAAGGCTGAAACGTCGGACGGGTAATCGTCCTTTGTTGGAGGGTTCTTTCGTTTTTTCATGGGATAGCGCCTTCTCGCCGGAGTAGGAGTCACATTGACGCCTTGAAGGTGAAAAGGCCGGAGAGTTCGCTGGAGGAGAAACTGGTCCGGCCTTCTTCTTTCGCGTTGGTGCTTCTCAAAAGCTACTCACTTTCGCCGGAGCTGTCTGTACCCTAGCGCTCACTCTTACCCATCCCCACCAAGCAGCTTTTCCAGTTCTTCATAATGAATTTTCGTGCGCTTCAGAATGAACGCTTGACGCTTCTCTCCCCGCAATCCGGCGTCTTCGGCTTCGCTGATGGCACGAGCACGCGCTGCCTCACGCCAGTCATCCCGGTTTGATTCCGCAATTTTCTCGTCGTCGTCCATCTTGCTTCCGAGTATCCGCTGTCTTGAGCCATGATAATGTCATCTGCGCAATTTAAGCGGATTTCTTATCGGAAACTCACCAACTGCATACTAGGAGAGCAAGAAAATCGCGGTCACTTGGTTTCCTTAGTTTTCCGATTGGCGGGGGCTATAGCTTTTGCTAGGCGTGTCAAGACTTTCTTGTACAAGCGCTCCTTAAGTCTGCCGTAAGACGTGAGCTGAGAATTCGCGGGGGGGGGGTACTTGGATAGAGGGTTTGGTCACTGACAGCAGGCTAACACAATTCGAGTGCGGTAAACGACGCTGGAGAGTGCGACAGGGGATAAACACCCGATGTGCGAAAAATTCGAGGAAGCGGGTAGGCAATGGGCAAACGCGACAGCCATCGCAAATGTCTCGCCACTCCCGCTTCTTTAATTTGACGAATGAGGTAATCGCCGCGTTGCATGTGCGGCTCTCGAAAGCAGGAACACATGATTCAGAGACATGTCTCTCGCAGTTAGGCGGGTACACGTTTTCACAAAATCAATGGGAATTCGGCACGCTCGGCTTGCAGCAGCAAGGACGGGTTAGTTCAAGGTAGCTCAACTAATCAGCGGAAATCTTAGCGCGTGGTCCTGACGAAGCCAACCCAGTTGATCGCCGCAAAATAAGATTGGTCTTCAGGTGATACTCTCTGCTGCCGCCGATGGGGGTCTCCTCGGCAACTTCATTCATCAATGCCTCGAAAGCAATTCGCGCCAGCTCGGTCTGCGACATTTGAACCGTGGTTAATGGAGGAGTAATGAACTCCGATAAACGGATATCGTCAAAACCGACCACCGAAAGATCGCGCGGAACGTTCAGGCCTAGATCGTAAGCTTCGCGCATGACTCCGATCGCGGTCATATCATTCGAACACAGCACCGCCGTAGGCGGCTTGGGCAGACGCATAAGTTCTCCTAACGCGCGCATGCCACCATCGAGCGTGTGGTCACCGAGAACGATCATTTCCGGTGCGACCTCCAAGCCTAGCTCGCCCATTGCTTTCTCGAAAGCGTCTCTCCTCGCAATGGCTGATTTCAAGTACGCAGGTCCGGCTACGAAGGCGATGTTTTTATGCCGGAAGGCCGCCAGATGCTGCACTGCCTGTCGCAGTCCGTGCTGATAATCAATCCTGATGTTACTAACCTGAGGAGCGTCAGGTCCCACGTCAACAAACACCAGTGGGACTTTTCGCAAGCGAAGATCATCGAGCAGGCCCTCCTCCATTCCAAACGTCAGGATGGCAACGCCGTCGACTCTTCGTTCAATCATCCGTCGCACCGAAGATTTCATTCGCTTGGTATCGTGAACTGTAGACGTCAGCAGGATCTCGTAGTCGTTCTGAACCGCGAGTTCCTCAAAGGTCTGCACGATCTCCGGGAAAAATGGATTGGTGATCTCGGACACGACCAGTCCGAAGATACGGCTCTTGCCTGACACCAAAGCACGAGCCTGGGTATTTGGGTAATACCCGAGCTCATCGACCACCTTCCAGACCCGCTTGGCAAGTTGCGGATCAACTGTGGGGACACGGTTAATGGCGCGGGAAACAGTCGCAGTGGAAACCTTGGCGCGCTTGGCTATTTCGCGAATGTCCATGGAAGGGACTGCTTAGAGGTGAGCATCGTAGCACAGCGAGAATACGTTTGCTAGGCGACAAGGAAAAACTTCTCGTTGCACATGATAGACAAAACGGCCACAGCCGATACTCTGGCTGGGCCGTGCGAAGCTGATCAATTAGAAGCCAAAAATTGTGTCGAACTGGAACCGCTTGAGCCAGCGCTCATCGGTCAGCGACTGGG
>QHZX01000108.1 GCA_003224835.1 Acidobacteriota bacterium
CAGGCGCTGGGGATCCCGCTCCCCGGCTGCCTGTTGGCATAATTTCTGCCAATCTTCCAAGTTTTCACCTTGCATGGTTGCCTCCAAAGTAGGTAAAACGCAACCAAAATTAGCATTGCCCCCGCGCGATCTTGCTGCGCGAGGGCAATGCACTACGCTTGCCTGTAGCAATTCCAACACTACACCGATGATGTGACACTCGGAAGCGCTAACAAACGCTACTCAGGAATTATCTGCGACTAAAGCAGGCGGCGTTTGTTAGCGCTTCACAAAAAAAAGGGCGGGGTACTTTCTCAGTTGTCGGACGACGAGGCCCTCAGCCGCGCTTAGCTTTTGCGCTACCGAACGCCGCCGAGGGCCAGCCTTCCCAAGCACAAACTCGAGCTGTCGCAACCAGTCGCTAATTTGCCGGTGGGATCTTAGGAGCGGGTGCTACGTACCCGGGAGGCAGCCCTTTTTCTACAAACGGAAAATTATCTGGATCTTTCAGCAACACGTGGCCATCGGAAGTCAGCTTGTAGGGATTTCCTAAAGGGTCCAACGGAATTCCACGCATTAATCCTGCGACATTCATTTCGGCAAAGCTGGCCGGGAACCGTCCTGTTCGTTGTCGGTAGGTTTCTACCACGCGCTCCAACACTGTCACGTCCATATCGACTTGGATCGCGCGTAGATGTGCCTCCGCGTTCGCCAAAATGTATTTGTCATGTGAAGTTTGGTAAACCGCACTCCACAACATGCGCGCGGTTTGCAACTTGCCACCGTGCTGGGCCGCCTGGGCGGCCAGTACCGCAAGGAATGGATGCGCATTGGGTCGCTTTGAGCCGCGCAAGAATGCGTCTGAGGCCTTCGGATAGTCCTTCAGGTTCGAGTAGTAAATAAAACCAAGATCTTCATAAAGATGCCAGTCGTCAGGATTGTTCTTGATGCCGTACTCAATTAGCTCGATGGCTTTGTCCGTCATTCCGGCGCCATTGGGCGGCGGCGGGGTCAGAAACGATGCCCCGTACTGATAGGCTGGGATGATGTGAGGATCTAACTGAGTAGTTATGTTCAACAACGGCCACAACAGTTGGTAACGGCCTCCGCCGTTGTGCAATGTGCCCCCATAATATTGCACCGCCCGCGTCCAATAAATATCAGCCAGCAACCCGTGATAGCCGAGGCTCGCACGTTTTACCAGCTTTGGAGATGTAATGTAGAGAAATTGGTCAAGGGTTGCCCCGGAACGCACTCGATCCAGTCCTCGCAAGACTAGAACAGAGCCGCACATACAGGCCAGCATTAGAGTACCGGCAGTGATTGTGAGCCTGCGGGTGCGGCTCATTTCAAGCTCCGCCTCTCGAAGATCAGGGTTGCGCCGGCCAGCACGGCAAGGGTGTAAATCAGCGCATAGGCGGTATTAAGTCCGATCAGTTCCGTCGCAACTCCGTGGCCGTGCGCTACCTGGTCAATGATGTTCAATGCGGAGAAATTCGGCACTACGTAAGAGATGCCTGTCACCAGCAAGCCGGTGAGTCCGTGTGCCATTTTCGCGAAGCCACGTAAGTCTTCAGAGAACGTGCCAATCACGAACAGGGAGAACGTGAATACCGCCGATAGCAGCGGAGAAGAGAAGGACGAAAAAAATAACGCCAACGCAGTGATAATGACGAACTCCAGCACAATGAAGTACAACGCCAGGAGCACCCACCCATCGCTGGCGATGAGCGCATGATGAGATGAAACGTAAGATATAGCCGCGAAGACTCCGATGGCCATTAAAGCCGCATTCACTACCAAGGTGCCAGTGAGTCCAAAGAACTTTCCCGCAATAAACTCCCAGCGCCGTACCGGACGCGAAAGCACGGTATAGAGGGTGCGTTTATCCATCTCTTTCGAAACCAGACCGATGCCGATAAAAATGGCGATGACCAATCCGAAGAGAGAAACGGCAGTGAGTCCTAGATTGATGACGACTAGCCGCTCGATATCAATCGAAATCTGGCCAACCAGCACGGCGGCGCCGGTCAGTAGCAGTGCGAACGCGATCAAGTTGTAGAGCACGCGGTCGCGGACCGCTTCTCGAAATGTGTTTGCCGCAATATATCCAATGCGTGAATTCATGATTTTCCAATGCTGGTGTGGGGACGGCTATGCTCGGATGCTGCAGCGGAGTGAATCTCCGCATCGCCTTGCGTCTTTGGTCCGGCGCTGCCGTTGGGTCGGTTCGACTCGGCGGATTTGCCGAGTTTTTCGACGAAATAATCTTCGAGCGATCTGCGAACCGGGGTGACTGAGATCAACCGCAAATGCTCACGGCGCAATAGGTCGAGTGCGGCATCCTGTTTCTCCGGCGTGACAACCGCGCGGACGGTATCTCCTGCAATGTGGCACTCGGCTCCCAGAGATTTGAATTCTGAAAGGGCGCCCGTGCCTACCCAAACAATCTCGACCTGAGCGCGAGCTCCTGCGGTGAGCTCCTCGACCGCACCGATGCCGCGGAGTTGTCCCAGATGAATGATCCCGACGCGGTCACACAGTGCCTCTGCGTCCGAGAGAATATGTGTGGAGAAGAAAACTGTCTTGCCTTCGGACTTCAGTTCTTCCATCATGTTGCGCACTTCACGGCGACCCATAGGATCGAGGCCGGACATCGGCTCGTCGAGAAAAACTACCCGCGGATCATGCAGAATGGCCTGTGCAATGCCCACACGCTGCAGCATGCCTTTTGAAAACTTTCTCAATTGAAGATTGGCCGCTTCCTTAAGTCCTACCTGCTCGAGGACCCTATCAACTCTCGTGTTGAGCTGTTTGGGCGCGACCCCCGACAAATGCCCGTAATAGCGTAGAAGTTCGCGACCAGTAAGATAGTCGTAAAAGTAGGGGTGCTCGGGAAGAAAACCGATCTGCGCCTTCATGCGCGGATCGTCCAGTTCCATGCCCAAAATACGAGCGCTGCCACTACTCGGGAAGACGAGACCCATAAGAATTTTCAGGGTCGTAGTTTTGCCCGCGCCATTAGGTCCTAAGAAACCGAAG
>QHZX01000109.1 GCA_003224835.1 Acidobacteriota bacterium
TGCGAGGGTGTCGTGCATCCAGCCCATGTCCCACTTCAACCCGAACCCGAGCCCGCCCAGGTAAACCGGCCGCGACACCATTGGCCACGCCGTCGATTCCTCGGCATAGGTCTGAATTCCCGGATATTCTTTGTAAGCTTCGAGGTTCATCTGCCGCAGGAATTCAATAGCATCCAGGTTTTCTCGCCCGCCGAATTTGTTAGGAATCCATTCCCCCTCCCGCCGCGAATAGTCGAGGTAGAGCATGGACGCGACCGCATCTACTCGCAGCCCATCGACATGGTATTTATCCAGCCAGAACATGGCGCTGGACATAAGAAAGCTGCGCACTTCATTGCGCCCGTAGTTGTAGATATAGGTGTTCCAGTCGGGATGAAATCCGCTTCGCCAGTCCGCATGCTCGAATAAGTGCGTGCCATCGAAGTAAGCGAGTCCGTGCGCATCGGATGGAAAATGCGACGGCACCCAATCGAGAATGACGCCGATCCCGCGCTGGTGGAGATAATCCACGAAGAACATGAAATCCTGCGGCGCGCCGTAACGTGAGGTCGGAGCAAAATACCCCGTAGTCTGGTATCCCCACGAGGCATAAAACGGGTGCTCCATGATCGGCAGCAGTTCCACATGGGTAAAGTTCATTCGCGTGACGTAGTCGGCTAGTTTCGGAGCCAGCTCGCGATATGTGAGAGGTCGATCGCCTTGCTCGGGCACTCGCATCCATGAACCCAAATGCAGTTCGTAAATGGAAATTGGCGAATGCAGCGACTGGCACGCGGCACGCGAGTTCATCCACTCTTGATCCGACCATTCGTAATTCAAGTCCCAAACCACAGAGGCTGTCCGCGGCGGCACTTCATGGTAGATCCCAAATGGGTCGGCTTTGTCGGTCACGAAATCGTGCTTGTGCGAGACGATGTGAAACTTATAGAGAGTCCCCTGGTCGAGACCGGGGATGAATCCTTCCCAAATTCCGGATGAGCCGCGCGATTGCAGAAGATGCAAATTGTTATTCCAATCATTGAAGCTTCCGATCACCGAGACCTTCCGCGCATTCGGCGCCCACACGCTGAACGACGTTCCTGGTTCGCCGTTGAATGAAGCCAGGTGCGCACCAAGCTGGTTGTACCCGCGATAGTTTCGCCCCTCATTGAACAAATACAAATCGTCCTGAGAAAAGAGGCTGACGTCGTAACGCACCGGCGGGGCAAGCATATTTTTAGTGGTCATAGGTCGCGCGCTGACTGGTGAATGTTGTCATGCTAGACTGCATATTCATTCTAATTAGGAATCGCGTCGTCGATGCCTGTCCTTCGCGTCGTTGTTCTCTGGCACCAGCATCAGCCCTATTACAAGGATCTGGTCACGGGTGAGTACCGCCTGCCCTGGGTGCGCCTTCACGCCTTGAAAGACTACTACGGGATGGTCAAATTGCTGGAGGAGTTTCCCGGCGTTCATCAAACTTTTAATCTAGTTCCCTCGCTCATCACGCAAATCCAAGACTACGCCAACGGGACGGCTCACGATCCATTCTTGCGGGTGGCTGCGGGACCCGCCTCAGATCTCACGCCGGATGAGCGGCGATTTGCGTTGCAGTACCTGTTCCAGGCGAATGCTGAACACTTGATTGGGCGTTATCCGCGATATGCCGAGCTCTGGAATCGTTACCAGAGCGCCGGGTCATCTCCCGAGCGCGCACAAACGTATTTCCAGACGCAGGATTTCACTGATCTGCAGGTGCTTTCTCAAGTTGTATGGTTCGATGAATTCTTTCTTGCCGAGCCGGAAATCGCTGAGTTGGTGCGCAAAGGCCGGGGATTCTCACCTGAAGACCAAGAGTTCGTAATCGAGCGCCAGCGGGAATTAATCAAAAAAGTCTTGCCTGCGCATGCTGACGCCGCCAAACAAAAACGAATCGAAATCTCAACTTCGCCTTTCTACCATCCCATTTTGCCGCTGATCTGTGATACGAATGCCGGCGCCGCGTCCACGGTAGGGTTGCCACTTCCGCAGAATCGGTTCCGCCATCCCGAAGACGCGCGCGAGCAACTCCAACGCGGATTAGATCTGCACGAGAAAGTTTTCGGTATTCGCCCCCAAGGAGTCTGGCCTTCAGAGGGAAGCGTCTCAGAGGAGACCCTCAAAATCGCTTCGGAATTAGGTGTGACCTGGATGGCCACTGACGAAGGCGTTCTATCGCGCACCACTGGGATGTCTTTCATCCGCGACGGGCAAGGGCGGCTGCCCGACGTTTCAGCGGAACAACTATACACAGTAAATCGTTACGAGAATGGGCCAACTCGCATGCATCTGATCTTTCGCGATCATGCCATCTCAGATCTAATCGGATTCGTATACTCGGGGATGCCGCCGCAGGAAGCTGCCGCTCACCTGATGCGAAACATTAAAGAATCCGCTCAGCCGGTTTTGAACGCAGG
>QHZX01000110.1 GCA_003224835.1 Acidobacteriota bacterium
TCGGAGTTGCCGCGACGGGCGGCGCTGTTATCGGGCTTAATTGCCGCTATTTGAACGGGTCCCTTTGACTAGCGGTGCTGACTGGCCTAGAATTTGCCCAGGGCCAATCTCGGCTCGCGGAGGATTTATGGAGGGCTTGTTTCAACCGTTACACCTGCTCCTGATATTCGGGATTGCTCTCCTTATTTTTGGTCCCAGCAAACTGGCTGGGTTGGGCAAAGGACTGGGCGAAGGCATTCGCAACTTCAAGTCCTCAATGAAAGAGGGCACGGCAGCTCCTGAGAACAAGGACGAGCAGAAGAAGGCTTAACTCAGATAACTTCGTGCTCGCGCAGCATTTGCAGAACCAGCGCTACAGGTAATCCCACCACATTCGAATAGTCGCCTTCAATTTTTGAAATCCAGCGAGATGCCGCGCCTTGGATCGCGTATGCGCCCGCTTTATCCATGGGTTCGCCGCTTGCGATGTAGGAGCGAATGTCGGACTCGCTGAGTGCGGAAAAGTAAACTGCGGTAATTTCAGAACGAACATCTTCGAAATCATTTTCTAATAAGCAGACGCCGGTGAGGACTTCGTGTTTTCGGCCGGAGAGCAGGCGAAGCATTCTCGTTGCGTCGGCCTCGTCTTCCGGCTTGCCGAGCACGAGGTCATCCACCACGACAATCGTGTCGGCGGCGAGCACGCATTCGTTCTTGGCCGCTGCCCAAATTGCGCCAGCTTTTTCTTTCGCCATTCTCTCCGCAAAAGCTTGCGGGGGCTCGCCTTCGTGTCGGACTTCAGGGATGTTTGCCGGCTTCACCACGAATTCAAGGCCAGCGTTTTTCAAAAGCTCCTGGCGGCGCGGGGAGGTTGAGGCGAGCACAATCGGCATTGGTCAGAATTGGGGATCTACGAGAATGTTATCGATCAAACGAGTGTTTCCGATGAAAGCGGCTACTGCAATCAACGCGCGTTGTAAAATTGTTGAGATCGGCTCCAGCGAATCTGGGTCAACAATTTCAAAGTAATCCAGGCGCGCTGCGGGTTCTTTGGCGAATTCCTGTTTGCCGGCTGTGATCAATCTTTCGGCGTCGCGCTTCCCCTCATCGAACAATTTCTGCACACGCTGTAATGAACGACTCAGAACCAATGCTGACTTGCGCTCTCCTGGATTCAGATACGCATTGCGCGAGCTTAGAGCCAGCCCATCCGACTCGCGAATAATGGGGCAAACCTCAATCGCGACGGGCATGTTCAGATCGCGGACCATGCGGCGAATGATCGCGACCTGAGCGGCATCTTTCTGTCCAAAGAATGCAACATCCGGCTCGATGATGTGGAACAGCTTGGAGACAACCGTGGTCACGCCGCGAAAATGTCCTGGACGTGACTTGCCGCACAGACGGTCGCTCATTCCTTCCACAGTTACCCATGTGACCGCGTCGGCAGGATACATGTCTTCTACCGAAGGCGTAAAGATCACATCCACCTTCTCGCGCTGGAGCAGGGCCGAATCGCTTTCGAGATTACGCGGATATTTTGCGAAATCTTCATTCGGGCCAAACTGGGTTGGATTAACAAAGATCGACACAGTAACAAGATCCGACTTTTCACGCGCTGCGCGAACCAGGGATAGATGTCCTTCATGCAGCGCGCCCATGGTCGGCACCAGGCCTAGTCGCTGGCCGCTTTTGCGCGTTGCTTTTCGAAACGCGCGCATCTCGTCGATGGTCTTGACTAGTTTCATGTGGTTGGCAGCAGCTTGGGGTCGGGCATAGATTGCCCAACCTTTAAATCGAATATCTGGATCTGTGGACCGAAGTCGTGAGGCGCCAATTGAAACTGGGGGAAATTCGCAAGCTCGAATGCGACATAGGTGTACCAGCCCATTTGCGCGGCCCAGATTTTCGAGCCCGGCTGCATGTGATATTTGCTGACCATCTCCTGCCATTGGTCGTAGAAACTTCGGGCCGTGAAAATATATTTTGTCGTGCTCGCGATCACGCGATGCCCACCGCATTCATAGCTGACAAATCCCGGGATCGACCTGTCCGAAACCACCAGACGTTGCGCACACAGATAATGGCTTAGCAGCAAATTGGTTTGAAGATCGGCGAAGATCGGCTCTCCCGCTGGAATTTGATGGATGAATGCCATGGCGGCCTGCATGTTCGCGGACCGCTGGGCGTCCGGCGCAACATACGGCAATTCTTTCGCAGTCGAGAGATGGCAGACGAGTGAGATCCCCAGAGCGGCAGCCATTCCGAAGGAAACTCTGTGCTTCAGCAGCTGAGCTAATGCTACCGAAACACCTGCAAGCGCAAAAGGAATCAGCAGAGATGAGTGCCGCGTGCCTCCGTAGGGGTAAGCGCGGAACAGGGCCGCAGCGCAGTTAATCGCAAACGGCAGCAGCAACAGACAGCCCAGTTGGCGGGATGTCACGCGAGACGAACCCGACCGACTTCGAAACACC
>QHZX01000111.1 GCA_003224835.1 Acidobacteriota bacterium
CGCTCGATGGAACCTTCACCCCTATGCCTGACGGTGATTACCTCTGGCGCGTGAACGACCACGGCAAGACGCATCGCGAGATCGCCCGCCACTCACGGCTGGACGCCGAAGCTTACGACGAGTTCGGCAAAGCCATGCAGCCGATGTGCCACTTCGTGAAGCCGATTCTGAACATGGTGCCGCCTGATCCGACTGGATTCAATCCCAAAGATCTTTCGAAGCTCTTATTCATGGCGCGACGTTTTCAGAAGCTTTCGAGTGAAGATCGCTACAACCTGGTGCAGCTCATGACCATGAGCGCGGCCGATTTTCTAGATCAGTGGTTTGAAACCGACGTGCTCAAGGCCACAATGTCGGCATCTGGAATTATCGGGACATTCCTCGGGGTTCGTTCACCGGGCACTGCCTACGTTCTGCTTCATCACTACATGGGTGAGATCGACGGTGCATTCCGCGCATGGGGATTTGCTCGCGGCGGCACCGGAGGAATTTCAAACGCAATCGCCGAAGCCGCCGTAGAAGCCGGGGTTGAGATTCGCAAAGAGGCTGGAGTCGCGAAGATCATCGTGAAGAATGGCCGCGCGGTCGGAGTGGCATTGGCGAACGGCGACGAAATTTACGGACGCCTGATTTCATCCAGCGTGGACCCGCGACACACATTTATTGAATTCATCGACAACGGAAATCTGCCAAGCGAGTTTCTCGATGAAGTGAAGCGATATAAGTTTCGCGGGTCGTCCGGCAAGGTGAATCTCGCGCTCGATGCGTTGCCGGATTTCAAGTGCATGCCCGGTCCTGGCGCGCACCTTCGCGGCGCGATTTCAATTTCACCAGCGGTTGAATATATGGAGCGAGCCTACGACGATGCTAAGTACGGTATGTTTTCACGTCGTCCGTACATCGACATGGTGATTCCGTCTCTCACCGATCCCAGCGTTGCGCCTCCGGGCAAGCACGTGATGTCGTGTTTCGTACAGTACGCCCCCTACAAATTAAGGCCTGGATTGAATTGGGACCAGCTTCGCGATGACTTCGGGAATACAGTGATTGACACCATATCCGAGTACGCGCCGAATTTGAAGAACATCATCTTGCATAAGCAGGTGGTGACGCCGCTCGACCTTGAACGAGAATGGGGTCTGAGCGAAGGCAACATTTTTCAAGGCGAGCTTTCACTGGAGCAACTTTTCTTCTTACGGCCAGTCTCGGGGTTTGCCCGCTTCCGTACGCCGATCAAGAACTTGTATATGTGCGGGTCAGCCACGCATCCGGGCGGCGGAATTATGGGCGCACCGGGGCGGCTTTCGGCGTTGGAAGTGCTGAAAGATGGAGCTTAGCGCAATGCCTGTTCTTTTCAGGCACTGAGCGGGAAGGGCACGGCTTGAGCCGTGCCGAAATATCCAACTACTTTGTCATTCCGAATGGCTTCAGCCATGAGCAATTTGCTGCTCCAATGCGAAAAGCAGGTTCCTCGACTCCACAGAACTGTTCGTTCCACGAACCATTCTGCTGCGCTCGGAATGACAGACGTAAAGAGGTCCAATGCGGCACGGATGGCGCGGTGCTTCTAAGTAAAAACGTACCGGAGAAAATCTAAGCAACTCACAATGGCTGATTCACGAGACGTTGTCATTATTGGCGGCGGGCACAACGGCCTGGTCGCGGCGTTCTATCTCGCCAAAGCCGGATTCAAACCGCTCGTCCTCGAGCGCCGTAATCAAGTTGGCGGCGCTGCAATAACCGAGGAATTCCATCCTGGATTCCGCACGTCCCTGCTCTCGCACTCCGCCGGCCCCTTGTGCGCCGAGGTTGTTCGCAATATGCAGCTCGAACAATACGGGCTTCGGTTCATCACGCCAGAAGTAGCTGTAACCGCGCTGTCTCCCAATGGCGGCGCGCTAATTCTGTACCGGGAAATTGAAAGAGCAGTTGAACAGATCGCCAAATTCTCAAAAAAAGATTCCGTCAAATACCGCGAATTCCAGAAGGCTCTGGCAACTGCATCAAGCGTGATTTCTAAGGCTTTGTCTCTTACACCGCCCGAAATTGCTCGGCCGTCCAAAGGCGATCTTTATGGTCTGCTGCAACTCGGCCGTTCCGTTCGCGGGTTGGGAAAGAAAAAAACTTATGACCTGCTGCGCTGGGTCCCAATGGCGATTGCCGATCTGGCCTCGGAATTTTTCGAGACTGATCTGCTGCGGGCCACTGTCGCCGCTCGCGGCATCTTCGGAACATTTCTTGGACCCTGGTCTGCCGGGACAAGCCTGGTACTCCTGCTCCGCGCCGCGGCAGATTCGAATCCCGCCGCAAATAATTTCTTTGCCGTCGGCGGTATGGGCGCGATCACTCAGGCCATGGCTAAAGCCGCTCAGCAAGCTGGAGCCGAGATTCGCGTCGGGACTGCGGTGGCCGAGATCAAAATCAAAGACGGCG
>QHZX01000112.1 GCA_003224835.1 Acidobacteriota bacterium
TCTGTCTGCCCTTTGAACGTACAGTCTTCCGGGTTCTTATCATCCCGCAAACCGAGAAATACTGGCGCCCGCAATTTCAATCCACCTTCGGAAGTCTCATGTGTCCATTCAGAAAATTTTACTTCCGCGACCCTCTCCGCCTTAACCCAGTGCACATTCCTGGCATCTACCGAACCAGTAAACGGGCTCTTCCTGATTTCAAGTTCCTTCAGAACTTCCGAAATTTGTCTCAACGTGGCCTGATCGAAGCCGGTCCCGGCATTGCCTACATGGACCAATTGTTTCTTGTCGTTATAAAGTCCGAGAGCCAGCGATCCAAAGTATTGGCGCGCGCCCTCGGGATCGGTGTACCCGCCAACAACGCAATCTACGGTCTGCGTGATCTTGATTTTCAGCCAATCGCGGCTGCGTCGTTCTTCGTAACAACTATTGCATTTTTTCGCGACAATGCCCTCCAAGCCCTTTTGCTTTGCTGCCTGGAACAAGGCCACGCCCTGACCGGCATGGTGGTCGGAGTAGCGAACCAGTTCGCCCGAAGATAATACCTGCCGTAGGACCCGCTTTCGTTCGTCGAGCGCCACCCGGCGCAGATCATAACCATCGAGATAAATAAGATCAAAAACATAATAAATAATGGGGAGGTCAGCACGCGGGGCTGCCTGCCGTCCATGTGCGCGGATTCCGGTGCGTTGCTGCATCAAGCTAAACGACGGACGCCCCTGTTCATCGAGTACAACAACTTCGCCGTCGAGAATGGCGGTTTTCGCCTGGATCAGATTCGGCAGCTCGCGCAGCTCGGGATAACGCGGCCCAAGATCATTCTGGTTGCGCGACACCATGCGCACGTTTCCGTTCTCGACGAATGAGATTACGCGATAGCCATCCCATTTGATTTCAAATAACCAGTTTGGATTGTCGAACGGATTTTCTTCGATAGATGCCAGCATCGGCTGAATCGCCGTAGGCATGGGACGTTTGACTGCGCCGTTTAAATTCTTAACCAGAATAGTTCCGGCGGGAGCAGCAGAAATTTCGGAGACATTTGACCCTTCAGTTTCTAACGCTTTTTTTTTTGCGCCGGACTTGTCCGGTCTTGCTTTACGGTTCCCTTTGGTAGTCTCAGATTTTTGTTTTCGTTTATCTAACTTGGCCAGGGTGTCAGTAAGCCACGCGGCCTTGACTCCGCTGCCACGAGAAGCTTTTTTGCTGCTCTGCCATTCTGCCGAGTCTTTGTCTCCCGCAATTTGCGCCATCGTTTGATTGCTCAGCACCGACTTATCGTATTTATCGATGTCGAACTTTTCGTCCACGTACTTGTCGTGCTTCTTGATCATCAGCCATTCGTTGCCTTTGCTCCCCGGTCGGCGTGCTTTCATGTGAATTAAAGCGTAGTCGCCGTTCAGCCGTTTTCCCTTCAGGCGGAATTTCAGGTCGCCTTTTTTCAGCATGGCCACCGCCTCGGCTTCGGTTCCGGGCACGTATTCACCATCGACCGGCACTGGCGAGAGCGGCTCCCATGTGCCCACGTCCCACACCATCACTGTGCCCGCGCCGTAGTTGCCCTCGGGAATATTTCCTTCAAAGTCAAAGTAAGAAACAGGATGGTCTTCCACCTCCATGGCCAGGCGCTTGTCGCCCGGATTCAATGACGGCCCCTTAGGAACGGCCCACGACTTCAAGACGCCCTGCATCTCCAGGCGAAAGTCATAATGCAGGCGCGTTGCGCGATGCCGCTGCACCACGAAGCGGTGGCCCTTGGTTTTCTCGAGCTTCGGTGGAGGCTCCGGAGTTTCCTCAAATCGCCGCTTGCGCTTGTATTCCTCTAGAGGCACGGGAATATTGTAAAGAAAGAGGGCGCGAGAAGCGCAACTGAAAGACGAATTCAGAATTCAGAACCGAGTAGGTAGAATTTGATATTGCGCATTTCAGAACTTATCTGAAAGTTGTCGCGAAAGTTGCTGGATAATTTCAATCTGAAATCTGCAATCTGAAATCTAAAATTGCTATTTTATTCTGCACTCTGAGTTCTGCCTTCTTCGTGCCCCGTGCGCTAAATTCTTTTCATGCAACGTGAATATCCTCAGCACCCAATAGTCGGAGTTGGCGCCGTCATCGTTGAAGGCGATCGCGTGCTGCTCGTGAGACGTGGCAAAGCGCCGCTCGTGGGCGAGTGGTTGATCTACTCGGCGTATTCGACCGCATCGTGCCGGATGGGACCAAGCGCACACTCTACCACTACGTGCTCATCGACTTCCTGTGTCAGAAAATCGGCGGAGATATCCTCGCAGCAGCAGACGCCGCAGACGCGGCTTGGTTCACTCCGAACGAAGTTGCCCAGCTGTCTCTGGCTGAAGATACTGCGGGGGTGATCCGAACGGCACTGCAAAGGTGCGGATTGGGGTCTCACTAGTCTGGTCGCCTTACTCCTCGTTTGAGTCTGTCCAGCGACAACCGCAGTGATGACAATGCCATTCCTCTCGTCGGAGCGGCAGGGGCAAGCCGAGTGGAAGGCTTACTTTGGCGATGTCGCCCAATTCACCAAATGTTATGTCCATCGAAAAGCACTGCGGACATCGTGGTTGAACGTACGTGCCCATGCCTTGGACCTCAAATCCCTCTGGAATAGATCCATCTAAAACCTCCGTCGCTTGCTCCAAATCAATTTCACTCACAAACAGTCTCACTCCGCCAAGAGCAAGTGAGAGAAATGGATTTGCACCCAGCACGTTTTCATCTGCGAGAACGCTCTTAATGCCCGAACCATCGAGGCAACTCTTAGCGATCAATGCCTCGGAAAAACTCGCAAACCTCCGGACGACATACAGGGTGTGACTCGGTGCTGCTAACACTTCCGCTCCGCTTCTGGGAATTGCACTTAGATTAGATCCAGGTGGGGAAAGGCCACGTCGCAGCACCTCTTCTCTCAAAACGCTCCTGGCAAGCTCGGTGAGATCAGACTCGTCGGCCGCAAGCAGTTCCAATTCTCCATCTATCATTCGGGAGTACTCATCCCGAAGCCTTCGCCGTTCACGCTCTGGATCCAACATTTCCATGGCGACGGAATGATACGTCATGCTGCGGCTGATTCCAATACCCTGTAACGCCTCAAGTACAAAATAGAACGGCCCGCAAGCTTAAAGCCTGCGGGCCGCCCGGTGGACTGTTTGGGTTGACCAAGAGGTGGTCACTCTAAGTACCCCATCGCGTTCTTCTGCGCGGGGACAGTGGCCTCTTTAGCGAACTCCGGGTTCCCAGCGTGACCTAACGCTGGGCGGAAATTTCCAAACTCACCGGTCGAGTTGCGAAGCACTCAGAGCAACCGCTCTAAGTCTCAGCCACCTCACCTGGTCTTGTTGCACATCTACCACTACAGTCAGAACTTGTCATCAGACCACCTCCTTTCCGGTGTAAATGCAGAATAGTACAGAACGAACTCACGATCAAGTGGACCCCTGATGTGCTTTCGGGTTCTGTGGATCAGGTTTCAAAGTTGCAAAGTTTCAAGGTTGCAACGAATTCAAACTGCTAACTTGAAACTTTCGAGCCTTGAACTTCCGAAACCTTACAACCTTGCGACTTGAAACCTTTACTATGTAAGCAGCGCATGCAGCCTGCAGTCATCCTCGGCATTGAAAGCTCCTGCGACGAAACCGCCGCCGCGGTGGTGCGCTCCGGCGAAGAAGTGATCTCGAATGTTGTCGCCTCGCAGATTGCCACCCACCAGCCCTATGGAGGAATTGTCCCTGAACTGGCTTCTCGCGAACACCTGCGCGCCATCGTTCCTGTAGTGCGCCAGGCATTGGCCGAAGCTGGGAAAAGTTACGAGTCGATCGACGCTCTTGCGGTCACGCAAGGACCGGGATTAGCTGGCGCTCTCCTGGTTGGGATCAGTTTCGCCAAGGCGCTAGCCTTTGCGCTGCAAAAGCCACTAATCGCAGTCAATCACCTGGAGGGGCACATTCACGCGGTCCTGCTCGAAGAGCGGCAAAAAGGCAATCACGAGCTGCGGTTTCCCGTGCTGGCGCTAGTCGTGTCTGGCGGCCACACACATCTTTATTTGTCGGAGCAGAGACGTGAGAGCTGGTCGTACGAAAACATCGGGCATACCCGAGATGATGCCGCCGGCGAGGCCTTCGACAAAGTTGCCAAGCTGCTCGGCCTGGGATATCCGGGCGGGCCGGTAATTGATCGCTTGTCGAAGCATGGGAACCCGAAGGCGGTGAAGTTTGCGACGTCGCAAATCAAGCACCCGGATCGGAGAACACCAGCGGCTTCGGATCCCGCTACTTCAGGAAATGAGGGCAACAAGAAAAAGTCATCAGGCGCCGGGCCCTCCCGCTCGGCATTTCCCAATGAAGGTCGCCCACGGTTTGACTTCTCCTATAGTGGAATCAAAACTGCGGTGCTCCGTTTCGTCGAGACGAATAATCTCGCGCCCGTGATCGAAACGCGACGGAGAGCCTTGGCTGATCTCTCCAAACCGAAGCTTGAAGATTACCTCGCGCATTGCGACCAGCAAACGCTCGATCTCATCGCTTCCTTCCAGAGAGCTATGGTCACCGACCTGGTTGCAAAGACTCTGGCGGCAGCTCGCGAGTACGAGGTAGCAACTTTGTTTGTGACCGGAGGAGTCGCCGCCAACAATGAACTTCGGCAAAGCTTCGAGCAGGAGGCTGCACGCGAAGGACTGCCGGTGTACTTCCCTTCTCGTCCACTCTCAACCGATAACGCCGCAATGATAGCGGCAGCGGCGTATCCGAAATTCATGTCTAAAGATTTCGCTGCGATGGACTTTTCCGCCGAAGCAGGAATGGCGCTGAAATAGCCAGTCGGGCAGGATGCATCAGCACTTAGTCTCGGTTATAGACCACAGTAAAAGTAATAAATGTCATTCCGAAAGTAGTAGATGTCATTCCGAAAGTAGTAGATGTCATTCGAAAGTAGTGGATGTCATTCCGAACCGCTTTAGCGGTGAGGAACCTGCTTTTCTCCGCGCACTCCGCTCCATCTGTGCGAACTCTGCGGTTAAAATCTTTAACTTACCGTCAGGTGCCCCAATGTCGCATTTGCGAACAGCGGATGTCGATCCCAGCAAACCATGTCATTTCGAACCGCTTCAGCGGTGAGGAACCTGCTTTTACGCAAAGAAAATGCGGCTAGTCTTCTTTCAGCTTGCTCTCTTCTATATCCATATCTTTGAATTCGCTGGACTCGAACACTTCGCCGCAGTCCAGACATTCCACAAATTCGGCGTCTTCTTCGCGGGCGACTATTCGTACACGGGGGTGCTTGCACTTGGCCAGATCGTTCGTCATCGTGGGAGGTTGGACAGG
>QHZX01000052.1 GCA_003224835.1 Acidobacteriota bacterium
GTGATTGCAAAACCAGCAAACTTTGATGTAAAAATTGGCCGTATTCGGTGGGATAGATAAATTCGCTGCCCGGCAACTTTTTCCATCGCGTCAGAGACAGACGCAACTTCAACGTGGCGGTAGCCGTCCAGTAACGCGGCATCAGAGTTCGCATCAGCAGGGCGCGAGAATGCGGGGGTAATTTCAAGAATCGCGATTGCCGAAATCACCGCCGCCACACCGATTGTGGCAATGAAAATTCGGGATCTGACGCCATGGAAAATGTTTTTCATCTCGTGCTCCTTTACGTCGCGCCTTGTTAAGGCTGCGTTGGCTGGTGCGGTAGAGCGTTTGCTTTGTCGATCACCCATTGCGGAAATACCGGAGTATTTTGTGGCGGGTGGCCGCGGGTGATGGCCCAGTGGTCAAGCCAGCTCGTACCCTCTTCGCCGACATACTCATCAGGCATGCTGTATGCGGGATCGCCGAGCGCATCTTGAAGTGTCACGAACTCATACCCACGCCGGTGCAGCAAATCCAACAGTTCGCCAATGTGATCTGCCTCCAACCAGTTTCCATGGATCAGTAGAATTTGCTTTGGCTCATATCCCATCAAGTTCTTCGAGAACTTTTCGTAATAATCAAACACCTGGCCGGTGTAAGTAAGATACGAAGTCACTAGCTGCTGCTCGAGCGCGGTATCCGCACGATGGCGCGCGTCTTCGTAAACTCCGGCATACATCCAGTCCCAGGCATCCATCGTAATGGGCGCAATGCGATAGCCGCGCTCCACGAGAAAAGCCTCGGCCTGGCGGCGAGTTTGCAGGTCACGCCCGGTATCCAGATAAGGATGCCGGAAGTACCGCATCTTCATGTTGTGTTGTGCCAGCAGCATCGAAGTCACGGTCTCGCCGCGAACAACTTCTTCTTCCCACTCTTTTAGACCAACGCGGTTCAAAGACGCGTGACTGTAAGTGTGGTTGCCGAGTTCGAATCCATAGTCGAGCCACATGCTCAGCGCCTTTATCCGGTCATCGACTTCGCCAAATTTGTAGAGCTTTCGCTCGTTCACGAAGCCCACCACAGGGATTTTCCGATCGCGCAAAGTTCGCAGCAGCTTGGTCGTCATTTCAATGATTTCTGCCCCGGTCATCGAGTTTGCGCCGGCCGCCGGAAGATCATCAATAGTGATTGCGATTCCTCGCTGAGCTGGGTTCTGCGCATTCGCCGGCAGAATTGCGATGAGGAATAACATCTCAATGAAAAAATATTTTGCGAGTGTCCGCCTCATGAAACCTGCCCTGTAGTTTGTCTGAAGGCCGCTCATCGAGTAAGCCCCGGCGCCTTGCCCCGCAGCACAGTGATAGAAGCTTTGGGGAGGGTGAATGTAGTTTGCTGATCCGCGTTCATCGTCTTCGAAACCGGTGGTCCATCAGGATCAGCGTGGCTGTTCGGCCCGTCATTAATCCACACATATTGCTCACTACCAAAAGTTGTGAATGTGAGAGGTCCCTCGAAAGCCGCATCACGGCTGGTTTTTGCATCGCTAAATCTGACCCTGACGGCGTGCGGCTGATTCTCATCGCGATTCACCAGCATCAATGACCAATTGCCATCCGGCCGGCGAACAGTATAAGAAGTGACCAGCACATTACCATCGCTGTCCTTGACGTCACTTGTAGAAGCGAACATGCGATGAATTCCCGACCGGTGCTGTACCCATTCGAGATTTATCATGTGCGCCGCGTAGTAAGGCGAAGTGTAGCCCCGAATGTTGTAATTTTCGTCCGCCACGAAATTCGACCATGACGCCCAGCCCTCGCAGGTGTTGTGAATGTCCTGCGGCTGAATCGGAGAATGATAAAAGGCCGCACCGCCGCCTTCGAAGAACGATCCGACATTGTCGGCCAGCCACAGTGCCGCGAAAATCGTGGTCATCGGTCCGGTAAGCTGCGCCGCGAGATGGTTCTCGGTCACCATCAATGGCACGTTGTTCGGGACACCGTCATTACGCCAAACCTGAAGAATATGTTTCATCAGCTGCGGCTCGCTGTACAACGTCTTCCAGGTGATGTCGCAAGGCTCAAACGGATAGTGCTCAAATGAGACGAACGCCAAATCGCTAAGCCGCCCATGCGCTTTCAAGTAATCCACGAAGCGCCCCATCCACGAGGTCTTGCCCTGGGCATCCGGCCAGACCGTTATATCTTCGTTCACACCTTCAAACACCGGACCGCCTAGTTTGAGTTTGGGGTCGACTTTATGAATTGCCGTAGCCCACTGAAGATAGAGGGCCCCGTAATCCTCCGGCATCGCGTGCTTACCGTCGGGCTCTTCGCCCATTTCGATGTAACCAACGTTGTAGCCGCGCGTCTTGATGTATGCAATTTGAGCTGCCGCATCTTCGGGCGTGCCATAGAGCATTGTGACCGGCACCATTGCGGGCAAGTTGTTAGTGATTCCGCTGGTGAACAGAAGATCAAATCCGGTGTGTTGGTAACCGCCGCTATCGTTCACATCGTCGGCTGAGTGCCAGGGATCAATCGATGAAACGCAATACGTGGTGCGCTTTTCGGCCGCATCTCTCGGGATATCAATGAATGCGCCATGGGCATCAATTGTGCCCATCTGAATTTGTTGGATTGCATAACCGACGCAGTTGCGAATGTCATCGGCGCCGTGCTCATCACATGTGTTGGAGGATTGCGTCATCAGCACGCGAATATAACGCGCGGAAACTGGAGCATCGCTCAATTTCAGCGTGAGCGTGCCAGCCTTCCTATCACCGTAAGCGCCGGTAGGGAAGACTTTCCACTCACCTTTTGGTCCAGCATCGAAGTTGAGGGCATCCGTACCCGCCCAATATTCCACTTGGTATTTGGTAGCGTATGGACTCGCCCAAGCTATGCGGATGGCATTCACCGCCTTCTCAGTTTGAAGATCGACCACGACCCATTGCGGGTGCAGCGAATCGCTCTCGCCAGTGAATTTGCTGGTCAGATAAGGGTTGCTCTTCCAATATGTGAGGTTCGGCCCGGCTAGCGGACGGTCGCCGCTGGTCGCAAATCCCCGATGCGGGAGTGCGTACGCCAGAATGTATCGGATCGGTTCCTTAAATTCTGTGCTGCCGGTGAAATAGCCGCTCTGGTGCGCGGGATCGCTCCATCTTCCGTTTGCATTCCAGTGCCAGGCCGCCATCCGTAGCTCAGTGTTGTTGCGATAGGTGAGCGGTCCCCACCCCGCCGAAAGTGATTCCTGAATAATGTGTGGAGTAAAAACTTTGTTGATATCAATTCGAGAAAGCACATCAACCGAGCTGCCGAGCGCGGTATCGGGGTCGAATGAATTGATTTCTTGTCCGGCGTTCACGCGAATGGTTCCGACTTGCGCAGCGGCAGCATCAACCGATGACTGCGCAATCGCTACTTTGACCGTGCAGATGAAAGCGCAGACCATCGTTGCGCCGGCAAGGAGCTTGAGCAGTTGTCGAAAGACCACCGACATGAATTGTTGTTTTTTCAAATATTCTTTCATTAGGCTGTATTTACGTTGCGCAAAGTATTCCGTTAACGGCTGACCGCTGCTGCCAGATCGTGTTCGCCCAACTCCTGCAGTGCAGGGCTCAGCATCGACGCAGAATTTCTGTCCAGATAGACGGTTGCATTCGGATGCGTGCGCAGAATCGAAGAAGGCGCCATCGGGCTAATCTTTCCCTCAAAGCAGGTCTTCACCGCTCCCGCCTTTCGCTTGTCGGGCACAACCGCGAGAATTTCTTTCGCTTTTAGAATTTGACGCACCGACATCGAAAGCGCCTGCTTAGGGACTTGCGAGATGTCCGCAAACCAAGCTTCGCCGACCTGTTGCCGACGGCACGCTTCGTCAAGATTGACGACTATGTATGGATCCTCGATTTCAAAGTCCGCCGGCGGATCATTGAAAGCGATATGACCGTTCTCGCCGATGCCGAGAAATGCAACGTCAACCGGCTCAGAGGCCAGCTGTTTGCCCAGAGATCGCGCGACGGCGGCAGGATCATCGGCATCTCCGTCGAGCAGGTGATAGTTGGTGATTCCGGTTTTCTGGATCAGTTGCTCTAGCAACATCTTCCGGAAGCTGCCAGGATGCGTAACCGGCAAGCCGATGTATTCATCCAAATGAAAAGCTTCAACTTTACTCCACTCGATTCCTGAAGCTCTGGTCAACGCATCGAGGAATTCGTTTTGCGACGCGGCGGTAGCGGCGACGATGCGGGCGCGACCACGAACCTCAATAGCTCTTAGGATTGCTTTCGCGGCTTGTTCAGCTGCAGCCTGGCTCAACGAGCTCTTATCAGGAAAAACTTTAAGCAGCATGCAAAAGGTTCTCGGTTTAAGAATTCAGCCGATCAGAGGCGCTCATTATACAGAAGGAGAAACTGCGCAGGCACAAAATAAAGATGGATTTTCCACGTGTAAAACGATTTAATTGCCCGATGACAACTGCGGAGCGATTCTCCGTATTATTGGCGACCTGCTGCGCTCTGAGTTCTATCGCATCGGCCCAAAGCGTACAGGTAGATGTCACACCATCTCATGTGGTAAACACCTTCCGCCCACTCTATGCACTTGGTTCGACCATCGACCGAGTTCCCAGCAATGCTACAGACGTTTTCTTTCATCCCGATCAGATCGCACAAATTCAGCAGGCGGGATGGGGCGTAATCAGCTACCGCCAGAACACAGATTTATTCGTGCAGGCCTGGCACTGGAATCCCAAGGGTAAATGGAGTGATCCTGCGGGCAAAGGCTACTTCGTTGGGGACGCGACTCCCAGCCACGAGATGATTCGGCATTCCTACGGCTACTCGTTACCTCATCGGGGGTTCACTCGTAATGGCGGCACCGAATTCGATGGGTTCTCGCGGCTCGACGATGGGAATAATGACTCTTATTGGAAAAGCAATCCTTATCTCACGAAACGATTCACCGGCGAGGACGATTCACTCCATCCTCAGTGGGTCGTGATTAGCCTTGAAAAGAGCGCACCCGTGAATGCAATTCGGATCGCCTGGGCTGAGCCCTATGCGCGGGTTTACCAGGTGCAGTATTGGGTAGGCGACGGCGACGCTATGGACGAACAGGATAAGGGGGCATGGAAAAAGTTCGCCTCTGGGGATATTGCAACCGGCAAAGGCGGTACTGAGGCTCTCCGGCTCGGTTCAGCCGCTGTAACTACAAAGTACGTTCGCATATTGATGACGCAGTCGTCCGATACTTGTGATAGCCATGGATCGAGCGATCCTCGCAACTGCGTCGGTTACGCAATTCGAGAACTGTATCTCGGCACGGAGTCGGATGATCGAATATTCACAGACTTGCTGCATCATTCACCCGATCAGAAGCAAACGCTGACATTATGCTCATCTGTGGATCCGTGGCACGCGCCCTCTGATCTGTACGTGGCGCCGGACCGCATGGAATCAGGCGACCAACCGGGCTTTGACCTTTTCTTTACCAGCGGAATAACCCGCGGCCTGCCGGCAATTATTCCTGTCGCCATGCTCTACAGCACGCCCGAAGATGCGGCTGCGCAGATGTCCTACATTAAAAAGCGTGGTTATCCAGTTTCAAAAATCGAGATGGGAGAAGAGCCGGACGGCCGAGTACAAGCTTGGTGGTCCAGTTTTCGAAGGCGTGACCGAAGACATTAAAGTCTGGCCGGATGCCCAAGGCCGCACTTCCTGGCTCGGGCGCTTTCTGGATTATTTGAAGGCTCATGATCGCATTCAAGATCTCGCGTTCATGTCTTTCGAGCATTATCCATACGACGGATGCGAAACCCCGTGGAAGAACCTGTATCAGGAACCGGAACTGATCACGCACATCATGAAGGTCTGGCGTGATGATGGCCTACCGCCCGGAACTCCATTGCTCGATACCGAGACAAACGACCACGGTGGCGAGGCAGCAGTTGATATTTTTGGCGCGTTATGGCTCGCAGATTCTTTTGCAGGATTTCTCAGTGTAGGAGGCGACTCCACGCATTACTATCACGACCTCCCGTATTCGCCGCCGCATCCGGCTTGCGCCAATAGTTGGGGCACCTATCACATGTTTATGGTGGACGAGCATTACAAAATCAAGCAGCGCACCGCTCAGTTTTACGGGGCGCAGATGATCACTCAGGAATGGGCGCAGCCAGGCAATGCGGAACACCGGCAATTTCTTGCCTCGAGCGATGTCAGAGATTCAGAGGGAAATATTCTGGTCACAGCTTACGCACTGCAACGCCCTGATGGCCAGTGGTCGCTCATGCTCATTAACAAGGACCACGAGAGCGCGCATGCGATAAGCATTTCGTTCCGCAATGGCGAGGAAAAGACACAATCATTCGCCGGACCAGTCGCCGTGATCACTTTCGGAAAGGCCCAGTATGAATGGCACGCCGATAGAAAGCGTGGACATGCCGACCCCGACCATCCGCCTGCGAGATCGGCGCTCACCGCCGATCCGCACACTTTATACAACTTGCCGGCCGCATCGTTAACCGTGTTGCGCGGAAAGCTCTCAGCCGCTGAATAAGCAGACTTACGCGGAGTGCGCGCGTAACACTTTAACCAATTGCGCTGCAACGATCTGGTCTTCGCCCGGTTGCAACATAAACGAATTCATTGCCAGGCCTGGCCGCGCCTCGCCTCCGCCAATCACAACTGATGGCTGTCCGCTGCGCAACACCTGCGACGCTTGTTGCGGGGTTAGCGAAATCCGTGCGTCCCACGTGATCTGCATATGCGGAACGTGGTTGGCGATATCCGGAATAAAAAACGAAGTGCTTACGCCAGGAATTTTTGTGATCTGGCTTGAAATGTTTTGCAGGCGTTGCTGCCACTCTTTCGCCAGCACGTCGTGATCCTCATTCAGATAGAGCTCCAACGCCTTTACCATTCCGACGATTTCTTCCTTGCCCACTTTTTGGCCGCGACCCAGCGTATCCTCGTAAGGACTGTTATTAAGCAACGCATAGTGCACCAAATCTTCGCGTCCGATCAACATCCCTGCGCACTGCGGCCCTCGAAGCGCTTTGCCACCGCTGAACGTGATCAAGTCGTAGCCCATATTGGCGTAGTCCCAAAGGTGGGAAACAGGAGGGGTGTCAGCCGCGGCATCGTTCATGCAGGGAACGTTGTGCTGCTTGGCCAATTTCGACCACTCGTCGACTTTGATCTGCCCGGCAGCATTGGCAAAATTCGAGAAGTGCATCATGGCCGTCCGATCGTTTACGGCCTGGCGCAGCTCATCGCGAGTTTCAACCTCGATCAACTTGATCCCGGTCGATCGCAACTGGTGATCGAATGGATTGCGATGCGATTTCTGGATGATGACTTCCGACTTCATGCCGGTGAGATCGGGAAGCTGCTCGATAAACTTGGGATTGTCGCCGGTAAGAATTCCCGCGAGGCCGGACTGCATTGCCGTACGCTTGCCCGCTGCCGCCTCCAGTTCCGGGATGCTCACGAAATGTCGCGCCGCTTGCGCCATTACGGCTTCGACTTCCGGCTTAATGAGCGAACCGCCTAAGGTGGTCATTGTTCCCTCACCATTAATGACAGTGGTAACGCCCAACTCCTGGTAGGGATTTCCAGATTGGCCGAAGCCAGTGACAGCTGATGCGGTTTCCGCTGCGGCGGGTCTGGCCGCAAAAAGCTTGCGTGGCGTGGCAAACGCTGCGGTGGCGACCGCTCCCAGAGTTCCCAGGAAGCCGCGACGGCTCGAAGTCAAATTCATTTTGATCTCCCGAATTTTATTTTTTTGTTACTGCAGCAATGCAATTAATTTCTACCAGCGAATTTCCAGGAAGCGCGGCGACTGCGACCGTGGTGCGCGCCGGACCGCCGTGAGGGAAGTATGTTTTGAATACTTTATTCATGCCATCGTAGTGATCGATTTTGGCGAGGAACACGCTCAGTTGAAGCACATCGTCCATGGTTGAGCCGGCGGCTTCGACCAGTTTCTTGATGTTGTCCATCACCTTCGTCGTGTGGGCTCCGATCTCCCACGATTCCGCCGGACCGCTATCGTGCGCGCCGACTCCAGCAATGTAAGCCACGCCGTTGTGTATCACGATTGGCATGATGAAGGAATTGCCCTCGTTGGGCTTTCCCTCTTCGTTCAATTTCTTGACGCCCATGTCTTCGTGTTTCGACGCTTTTGCGGATGAGTCCTTTGGCAGTATTGCCGCCAGCCCCAGTGCTGAAAATATCGGCGCCAGACGAACAGCAAAATTTCTGCGGGTGAATGTATCTGAAATCATAAAGCTCCTTCCTCACTTGAAATGAATTGCTTTAATCCCTACTGCACTAGAGCAAAACTGAAAATGTCACTGCCCGCGGCCATTGCCACGTATTGTCTCCCGCTGACTGCATAGCTCATGGGCGAAGCGCTCATGTCCTGACCAGTATTAAAGTGCCACAACGGTTTGCCGTCGCGGGCATCGACTGCCTCCAACGATTGCGCATCGTCGCCGAAAAAAACCAATCCGCCGGCGGTACTCATGGTTCCACCAGTTGAGTGCGCCGTGCCAACCTGCGGATACTTCCAGGCAAGAGTTCCCTCAGCGGGATTGAACGCCATTAATATTTTCTGCGGATTTTCTCCGGCAAGATGTTTTACTCCTGTCGAGTAAAACTCTTTTCCCGGCGTGAATTTCTGCGGCTCCTGTGCTGAGAAAAAGGTTTGGCACTGCTCGACCGCCATGAAGTAAAGCATCTTCGTTGATTCGTTATACGACGGCGCGAACCAGTTCGTGGCTCCGGCATATCCCGGACATACCTTCATCCCTTCAGGCGTCGGCTTAATTTCTGTGCGAATGGGGTGGCCCTTGTCGTCAATTCCTGTGGCCCAATTTAATTTCTCGACGAAGCGTTGTATCAATTAGTACCGGCGTCTCGGTAGCGTCGTAATCGAAAAGATCATGCGGTGTAAATTGGAAATACCATTTCAGTTTGCCCGTATCCGGATCGAGCGCCAGCACGCAATCGGTATATAAATCATCTCCCGGACGCACGCTGCCTTCAAAGTCAGGCGCAGGATTGCTGGTGCCCCAATACAGCGTATTCAGTGCTGGATCGTAAGTTCCAGGCATCCAGGTGGTGCCGCCGCCGTGCAAATACAGATCGCCAGGCCAACTTTCCGAGCCATGCTCGCCGCGGCCCGGAATCGTCCAAAATCGCCATGCGAGTTTACCGCTTTCGGCTTCGTATGCTGCAACAAAACCGCGCACTCCGTCATCGCCTCCCGAAGTCCCCACGATTATCTTGTCTTTGACCACTAGCGGAGCGCTGGTAGCCCCGTAGTTGCTGTTCCAATCTGCGTATGCCACGTCCCAGATTAAATTTCCTGAGCGTGCGTCCAGGCAAAGCAAGTGCGCGTTGTCGGTCATCCGATACACGCGATTGTGCCAGACCCCCACTCCGCGACTGATGTGGCGTGACGCATCATCAATCAAGCCTTCTGAGTTGGACCGCGAATCGTGCCACACCATCCGTCCAGTTCGGGCGTCCAATGCGAACGTGTCGTTTGCCGATGTCACGAACATCGTTCCATTCACCACCACGGGCGTGACCTCCAGACGGTCGGAGTTACGCGAATGAAATATCCACTCGGCACGCAGCTGTTTCGCATTGTCCACGTTTATCTGTGACAGTGGGCTGTAACGCCGCCCGGAGTAGTCTCCGTTGTACGAAAGCCAATTGCCGATCATCGGCGCAAGTAAATCCTGCGTGCTGATGTTAATATCGCTTTGCACCGTACCCTTTTCTTCGGCAATCGCGCTACCCGCAACGAACACAAGCGCGAGCAGCACACAAATCCTGAGATAACTTATGCTTCTCCCAAAATCTTGCAGCGTAAGCGTACCTGCACAGCCCCCGTTTTCAAAGCAGCGCGGAAGCCCGGTTCGATTCCAAAACCGAATTTCAGACTTGACAGTGGATTCCACGTGCATCGAGTATTAACACGTTTTAATAGAACTTTGCACGATAAGTTTTGCAGAGAGACTCTCAGTGCGACTCCGCCACCACCGAAACAGACCTTTGCTACACTCGGATGGAATGAGCCCTATCGCGCACAAAGCTGCTTTGATTGCGTTCTTTATCGTATTTTTAATTGTGACTGCAGTCCGGGTGAGTTCGCAACAACGACGCCCGAGTACGCATCAGCCGGCACGGCATGCGCCGGTCGGGCGCCAAATTTTTACGTCAAATTGTGTGGGGTGTCATGGACTGGATGGAACGGGATCCCAGCGTGCGCCCAACATCGTCACCAATCCGCAACTGCAGAAGCTCTCGGCGACAGAGCTGTTTCGTATCATTTCCGCCGGCGTACCCGGGACAGGCATGCCCGCGTTTCAGCACTTGGGAAAACCAGCCATCACTTCGCTAGTCAGTTATCTTAAAGACCTGCAGGGTAAGAACCACTCTGCGCCACTGCCCGGCGATCCCAAACGTGGCGAGGCGCTTTTTTTTACCAGCGCCCAATGTTCAACCTGTCATATGGCCGCTGGCAAAGGCGGGTTTATCGCGCCCGATCTCAGCAGCTATGGTCAGACACATGCAGCTGAGAAAATCAAATCCGCCATTACTAATCCTGCGGAGAGAGACTCGATCAAAGCTATGGTGACTGCAATCACGTCAAGCGGCGAGCGTTATCAGGGGATGATTCGCAATGAGGACAATTTCTCCTTGCAACTCCAATCGACAGACGGCGCGTTTCATTTCCTCTCGAAAGCAGAGCTGAAAGCCATCGAACGCGGGCAGGGCTCCCTCATGCCGCCCGACTACGCGTCAAAATTAAGCGAAGCCCAGCTGAACGATATAGCGAGTTTCTTGCTCAAGCTTGGAAATACCTCCATACCTGCCGATATTCGCGCGCAGGATGGTGAGTAGGTTTTTATTTCAAAACGCATGATCATGATCAACACGAAAACACTCATTTTGAGCACGATCCTTTCAGTGGGAGCGCTTGCCGGGCGGGGTGCTGCTCAACAGCCGGCGCGAAAGTTTGAACTCCAGCCAATTTCGCCGAAATTCTCAACTGTAATTCCGGCTACTACCAAGCTGGAAACCATCGCTACCGGCTTTGGATTCACCGAAGGTCCAGTGTGGGACCCATCTGGCTTTTTATACGTCAGCGATGAGGAAATTAATAAAATTTTCCGCGTCAATATCAGCGACGGTCGTAAGGAAGAACTCATCGCGCTTGGTGATCCCGACGGCAATGCCTACGATCGCCAGGGCCGCCTGATAGATTGCGCCAGCGTATTGCGCGCGATCATCGCGATTTCGAAAGATGGAAAATATGAAGTCCTTGCCGACCATTTCGAACAAAAGAAATTCAACAGTCCCAATGATGTAATCCTTGGCCCAGATGGCGCCCTCTACTTCACTGATCCCACGCTCGATCTGCCCAAGGGTGCGAAGCAGGAGCTTCCATTTCAAGGTGTCTTTCGGCTCGACAAAAACGGACAGGTAACTTTGCTCACAAAAGACCTTACTCAACCGAACGGTCTCGCATTTTCACCTGATGGAAAAAAGTTTTATGTGGATGACAGCGAGCAGAGAAACATTCGAGTTTACGATGTCGCCGGTGATGGGAAGCTAACCAACGGCCGCATTTTTGGCGAAGAGCCCGGCGAGAAAAACGACGGCGTACCGGATGGTATCAAGGTTGATCGGGAAGGGAACCTGTTTGTGACCGGCCCGAAGGGAATCTGGGTCTGGAGTCCCGATGGCACTCACCTCGGCACCATCGCTATGCCAGAGCAACCCGCCAATCTGTCCTGGGGTGGCGCCGACCTAAGTACCTTATACATAACTGCCACAACTTCGGTTTACCGCCTGCAAACTACCGCGCACGGTTTCCTGCCGCACTGACGGCGAAAGACCAGAACATTAGAAATCCGATTCCTACGAAGCGAGTGGGACCCATCCTTGCGTCACCATGGGCTGAAGCGGGTCGGTTTTGGTCCGGCACAGGTGTTCTTGCTTTTACTGTCCGCCCACTTGGCGACCCTGTAAACCCTTATAAACCGTACCCGGCAAGGGTCACAATTAAGATTTCACTAGGATGAGCACTCCGTCCCGCCGTGTTGTCAGCAGATGACTCTAGTAACTTTCCAGTTCTTGCCGATGAAACAATAATTAAGGTTCGCGATGCAAGAGCGCCGCATCAATCCTCGAAGAAAGATGGTTCTCCCGGTCAAAATCTCCGGCGGCGAAGGTGGCGGACTAGCTTACACAATGGACATCACCTCCATCGGTGCCCGCTTGGGCGGTGTGCGCGCCACGCTGGAAACCGGCCAGACCGTCAGCTTGACTCGAAACGGCCGTAAGGCCAGCTTCAAGGTCGTATGGGTGCATCAGGTGAATCCCAAGGAAATGCACGTGGGAATTGAAGCCTTGCAAGGCGTCGATAATTTTTGGGGGGTTGATCTTTCAGAACACCAGAACGGCGGGAAGAAAGATCTTGACGCGCTCATGAGCTTATTGACGCCCACCAAAAAATCTTAAGCCGTCTCAGCCAGAGCCCAAAAGTGCTTCGATCACTCCGTAAGCCTCACCCAGAGCAGCATCCAAGGCTCCAGGATCTTTTCCGCCAGCCTCTGCCAGATCCGGTCTGCCGCCGCCTTTGCCACCAACTTTCTGAGCAACGGGCGCGATGACCTTGCCAGCTTGGATTCGCGAAATTAAATCTTTCGTCACGCCGACAATCAGCGCCACATTCCCGTTCGTTGCGGAGCCGAGCACAACTACTCCGGACCCAATTTTGTCTCGTAGTTGGTCCACCAATGTCCGCATCTGCGCACGTTCCAGATTATCGACGCGATGTGCCAGAACTTTGATCCCGCGAACATCTTTTACTCTTTCACCAGCGGAAGCCACTGACGACGAAGCCGACTTCATTCGCGCCTGATCGAGCTCGCGCGCCAGCCGCTTGATCTCCGCATCTTTCTTCTCGAGTTCAGCTTTCAGCGCCTCAGCTGGAGAAGTCGGCTCCTCCTCTGGCGAGGGCGCCCCATCTTTCGCCCTGGTTTGACGAAAGCTAGGAACCACGAACCTGGACACAACATTTTCGAGTTCGTGATCTTTTCTGAAATGCTGTAACGATCCTTCTCCGGTCACCGCCTCTACACGCCGCACTCCCGAGGAAACGCCGCCTTCCTTGAGGATCTTGATCAGCCCAATCTCACCCGTCGCCCCGGTATGAGTGCCGCCGCACAACTCGGTCGAGAAGTCGCCGATCTTGATCACGCGCACCCGGTCGCCATACTTTTCGCCAAAGAGCGCCATCGCGTGATACTCATTGATCGCCACGTCAATCGGCACGTTTTCAATGACCTCAACCCGCCGGTTCCGCAGCACTTCTTTGTTAATGAGGTCTTCGATGTCCTGCAGTTCTTCATCTTCGACCGCAGTGAAATGCGAGAAATCGAAACGCAAGTGGTTCGGCGCCGCCAGCGATCCAGCTTGCTTCACATGGGTACCCAGCACCTCGCGCAACCCAGCCTGAAGCAGATGCGTGGCGGTGTGATTCCGCATGGTGGATTCGCGAATGCCGGTGTCGACGACTGCATCAACTTTGTCGCCGACCTTGAGAGTGCCCCACCCTTCCGCCTTCTTTGCGGAGGGTGGGGATTTTGACTCACCTTTAACGACGACTTGGTGCGCTCTCACCCCCTGCACCGGGTAGTAACACCCCTTAACCTCGGCAATGACCGCATTCAGTTCATCGCTGTAAAAAACACCGCGATCTCCGACCTGGCCGCCGGCTTCCGCATAAAACGGAGTGTGATCAAGAATGACCTCGCCTTCTTCACCGGGTCTCAGCTCCTGCACACCCTGTCCGTTCTTGATGATGGCCAGCACTTCGCAATCTTCAGACCGCGTTTGCAGATAGCCTTCAAACGTCGATTTTGGAAGTTGTTGATATGCAGGGTTAGCCGTTTGTTTGGCAGCCCCTTTCCAGGAAGCGCGAGCGCGCTCACGCTGCTCGACCATGGCTCTGTCGAAACCAGCTTGATCGAAACTCAGCCCCGCATCGCGGACAGCGTCTTGAATGAAGTCCAGTGGTAGTCCAAATGTGTCATAAAGCTTGAACGCTTGATCTCCGGGATAACTAAGCTCCTCGCCCCGATTGTGCAAGAAGACTAGAAACATATTTCGATTTATAGCTTCAGGTGAACTACTGGCCGCAAACTTGTGCTGCTGCATCGAGGCGGAAAACAGATCTTGAATGGTGTCCTCAAGTCGCTTCAAGCCCAAATCTAAGGTATGGGCAAACCGAATTTCCTCAGACCTAATAACATCAGCAACTCTCGGCTTCGATTCTTCCAATTCGGGGTAGGCAGCACGCATTACATCAGCAACTGCGTAAACCATCTGAAAAAGAAAAGGTTGCGATGCCCCTTCCAGTCTGCCGTGACGAATAGCTCGGCGGACGATTTTGCGCAGGACGTAGCCACGGCCCTCATTCGAGGGGAGTACTCCATCGGCGACAAGGAACATCGCGGCACGAGAGTGATCGGCAATTACTCGCCATGAAGCTGCTGCAAACTTACGATCCGGCGTTCTGAAACCACGAGGATTTTGTTCAAGGATGAGACCAACTGCACGATTGATTAAGGGCACGAACAGATCAGTATCGTAATTTGAAATTTTCCCCTGCAGCACCGCGGTCACCCGCTCCAGCCCCATGCCCGTGTCAATCGAAGGTTTGGGCAGCGGATTCAGTTTGCCCGACGCATCCCGGTCAAACTGCATGAACACCAGGTTCCAAATTTCGACGTAGCGCCCACAGTCGCAACCGAAAGCGCAATCTGTGTGTCCTTGGTCCGAAGCTGCCGGTCCCATGTCGTAGTGAATTTCGCTACACGGTCCGCAAGGCCCGGTATCGCCCATTTGCCAGAAATTGTCTTTCAGTCCAAACTCGAAAATCTTGGACTTATCGACTCCTTGAGCCATCCACAAGTCGGACGCTTCAGCATCGCGGGGTATGCCGCCTTCGCCGTTGAAGATGGTCACATACAACTTGTCTTTCGGGATTCCGAACCACTCCGGAGACGTGATCAACTCCCACGCATACGCGATCGCATCTTTCTTGAAGTAATCACCGAAGGAAAAATTTCCCAGCATCTCAAAAAACGTATGATGACGGTTGGTGAAGCCGACATTTTCCAGATCGTTGTGCTTGCCCCCGGCCCGCACACACTTCTGCGAAGTAGTTGCGCGGTTGTAATCGCGCTTTTCGAGGCCAAGGAAGACATCTTTGAATTGGTTCATTCCGGCATTGGTGAACAGAAGCGTGGGATCGTTATGCGGGACCAGTGACGACGAATGCACCTCGCGGTGCCCCTTCTGAACAAAAAAATCCAGAAATTTGCGTCGAACCTGAGAACCAGTCAGCATGATGGAAATTCAATTCTAAATGAGAACAACTCCAGCTTAGGGCAGGGAAACCGTTAATTGGGCAGTTTGTTTCACCTCGTTTCTTATGCCATTCTCTTAGTGATTTTCTGGGAGGAACCATGGCCTGTAATCCTACTGTTCTGCGGCAAGTGCCGCTCTTCGCCTTGCTAGATGACGAAGAGACCGAGGTCCTAGCCAACCAAGTCGAGCTGAAAACTTTCGCTCCGCGGCAGCGAATTTACAAAATGGGTGACCCGGGGGATCGCGCCTATGTTCTCGTCTCGGGCACAGTGCGAGTAACTACGGTGGATGAGGACAACCAGGAGGTGGTGGTCGACCAGCCCTCGAAAGGGGAATTCTTCGGCTTCGCTTCCATGCTTGAACAAACTCCACATCAGACCACTGCAATCGCGCAGGAAGAAACTGTCTGTCTGGAGGTGGATCGCCACGACATTTCGGTGCTGCTGCAACGCAAGCCCATGGCCGGAATGGATATGCTTACGGTGCTGGGACGTCAATTCCACGCCTCGCAGCAACTCGTTCGCGTGCGGGCCAGCCGTAATCCCAATCAGATAATTGAGGAAGAGGAAACCCACGGTGAACGTATCGCCGATTCAGTTGCCAGCTTCGGCGGATCGTGGACGTTCATCATCACCTTTCTTTCCGTTCTGGTGATCTATTCCTCTACCAATGTCTGGCTCGGGCATCGTGCTTGGGATCCGTATCCCTTCATCCTCCTCAATTTGTTTCTCTCGATGCTGGCGGCCATTCAAGCGCCGGTCATTATGATGAGCCAAAACCGTCAGGACAAGAAAGACCGCCTGCGAAGCGAATTGGACTACGAGGTGAACAGGCGGGCTGAAGCCGGAATACAAGGTCTGGCCCGCAAGATGAATACGCTTGGCGATAAGATTGGAGACGTGGAAGATTTGTTGCGGAACAAGTTGCCCGCGTGAAAAACACTAAACCTCAGGTTCAGTGGATTCATCTTCAAAACTCTCGAGGAGTTCTTCTTCGATGTCCCATTTGCGAAGAATGATGAAGATTGTCTTCGCGCCAAAGCCTGCCCGCATCAGTTGCCGAAACACTCGCGCTGTCTCTTTCTGATTGTTAGGTTTCTTCAGTCGCTTGCGCCGCAAATATTCCCGCGCTTGTTTCTCTTCATCTACTTCGCTGAAGACTGAATCCACTGCCTGGTCGATTACTTCGCCGTGAACACCCTTTATCTTCAAATCCGTGGTCACGCGCCTGCGCCCGAATTTTTCGTTATCACGTCTGAATGCGGAATACGTGGCCGCATATTTCGCGTCATTCAAATATCCCTGGTCCTTCAACTTTCGAATCACTAGTTCAACCAGCGTGACTCCGATCTCGCTTTCCGCATCTACTCTCTGCCGTAACAATCGCTTCAGTTCCGCAATCGAGCGCATTCGACGTCCCAGTGCGCCCACAGCGTACTCATATAACTCGTGTTCGGTTTCCAGCTTACGGCGCGAAAAGCTCATAATCGCAACAAAGTATTAATACTTCCGATTGCGGATATTAACAGAATCTTTACGAAACTTTTGATGACAATGGGAACTTCAATGCGTCTATATACGTAATACCTGCATAGGAGTTAGTCATGCTTACGGTAAAGAGTGAACGGGCCGGAGACGTAGTGGTAATAAAGTGCGCGGGAAGAATTGTGCGCGGCCACGAAACTATATTGCGCAATGCGGTGCTTCAGGAGAAACTTGCGCGGGTTGCGGTGCTTGATCTCTCCGAAGTGGAGTCAATCGACGCCGGCGGCCTCACCTTGCTCGTATACCTGCATCATTGGACGGAGAACAATCGCTCTCATCTTAAGCTGGTGAATCCGCGTCCGTTCGTTTACGAAATGCTGACCCGCACACATCTTAATTGTGTGTTCGACATCTCATCGTTTAAGGACGCCTTGGTTGCTCTCGGATGCGAAGACGCTCACCAACGTGAGCGCCGTCCAATTGCAGCGGCTGCGTACTCACTTATTTAATTGTGTGTTCTTAAGTCCGCTCGACTACTGTCCCTGCAGCCTTTGCGATCAGCTTTGAATCAGAAGCGGCTTACCGCCCTCCTCCAAAGCCCGTGGCCTGCATTGCATTCTTCGACATATCGCTCGTGGAGGAAATTCCCTGCATACGCAATTTGAAGTCGTCCGCATTGGACGCGTTCTCGAGTGCCGTTTCGTAAGCCACTAGTCCTGCCTGGAACAAATCCCACAGAGACTGGTCAAACGTTTGCATTCCATACTGCGAAGTGCCGGCAGAAATCGCGTCCCGCACAGCGCGTGTTTTTTCCGGTATCAGAATACATTCGCGGATATAAGCCGTATTGATCATCACCTCGACCGCCGGAACCCGCCCTTCGGAGTCGCTCCGCCGCACCAGTCGTTGACTGATCACGGCCCGCAGCACTGCCGCCAACTGCAGGCGGATTTGTTTCTGCTCCGGAGGCGGAAACACTGCAATGATTCGGTTAATAGTTTCAACTGCATCGAGTGTGTGCAGCGTTGAGAAAACCATGTGGCCGGTTTCCGCCGCGTGTAATGCCGTCCCGATAGTTTCCATATCGCGCATTTCGCCGACCAGGATCACGTCGGGATCCTGACGCAACGAAGCTCTCAGCGCCGCTGAAAAACTTGGCGTGTCCACTTCTACCTCACGCTGGTTTACATAGCCTTTCTTGTCGCGATGCAGAAATTCGATTGGGTCCTCAATCGTAATAATGTGTTCAGCGCGGGTGGAGTTCACGCGGTCAATCATCGCCGCCAGCGTTGTAGATTTACCTGAGCCGGTCACGCCCGTGACCAGCACCAGGCCGCGCGGCATTTCGCAAATCTGCTCAATCACCTTCGGTAAATACAATTCATCCAACGCGCGAATCTTCGTCGGAATCACGCGGAGTACCAGCCCTACGTTCCCGCGCTGTTGGAACACGTTCACACGGAAGCGTCCCAAACCGGCGACGCCGTAAGCCATATCAATTTCGCTGGTCTCTTTGAACTTTTGCTTTTGCCGTGCGGACATCATGCTGAACGCCATAGTCAGCATGTCTTCGGCAGTCACACGCGGCTGATCAGTCAGCGGCACCAAGTCGCCGTCAATTCGCAGGTGAGGATAGTTTCCGACCTTTAGGTGCAAGTCGGAGGAGCGCCGCTCCATCGCAATTCGCAGCAGATCATCTATTTGCATGCAGACTGTTTCCCGAGATCATCTGTATCATCACCCGAATTCGTACCCCATTAAAGATGACCTAAGTAACGCGATTGCTCCCGAAGGGGCTGCATCCGCTCAATCATGTAAAATTTCGTCAATACTGCTTGGGAATTTCGCAGGCAGCTCTTCCGAAGCTGAAGCAAAGACTGCGATTGTCACGAAATGCGTGGCTACGACTGGCCAGCAAGATCAATCGCAATCGTTCGCGTGCAGGCCCTGGAACTCGCCTGATGTACTATTCGGCCAGCGCGACGAATTCGTTCCTGGCGAAAATGCAGGCCGTCGCGTATGCAGAAGCGCTGGCAAAAGTTGAAGTTCCCCCGCCAATTGTCTTGTTAGGTTTTTGGCGATCGGGAACGACCTTCCTGCACGAGCTGTTTTGCTGTGATGCTCGGTTCGGATTTCCAAGTACCTATGCCTGCATGAACGCCGCCCATTTTTTGCTCACGGAGCAGGGATTCCAGAAACGTCGCGGCAAGGAGCAGGCGTATCGTCCGATGGACAACATGCAGTATTCCTGGGCTTCGCCGCAAGAAGACGAGTTCGCTCTGCTCTGCATGGGCGCGCCGTCTCCGTATCAAGCGTTGCTTGTCCCTTCGCTGATGTCCGATTCTCGAACACTGCTCAATCTCCGATGGTGCTGAAGTCACCGACACACGGCTTCAGGTTGTCTTTTTTGCCGTCACTGTTTCCTGGCGCGCGTTTCGTGATCATCGAACGCAATCCGTACGAAGTGTTTGCCTCAAATCTCAAGCTTTGGCAGACGCTCTTGGACATGTATAGCCTGGAGTCGTATTCGGCTGAGCAGATCCAAAACTTTGTTCTTGCCGCATATCTGATTCACGAGGAGACAATCGCTGAGGGGATGCGAAGCTTGGGACCGGGAACGGTGTCCCGTGTCCGTTACGAGGATCTCGTCGCTGATCCCCTTACCGAGATAAGGCGAATTTATTCCGAGCTGAAATTGAGCGGCTTCCATGAAGCCGAGCCCGCCTTGCTGCAGCACATTGCTAGCGTGTCGAATCATCAGCGCAATCGATTCGTGCTTTCGCCGGCGCAGAAGGAGGCCGTAGATGAGGAATGGGGACCACTGATTCGCGATAAGGGGTATAAGTGGCCCGCTAACTGGCTCAGTTTAAAATCATCCGCCTAGTCACGATGTAGGATTTCGTCTGGGGCTTCTCTGGAGGCCACTTTCTCAGGTTTTGAGCCCCGCAACTTAGCGAAGAATCCGGCTACTGCTCGCCGAATCCTATTAGCAAATATTAGAAACATCGCCCAAACCGCGGCCAGCATTGGAAGAAAAACCTGAAAAAAAGTTCCTCCGGTCGGGTCGCCATAGGCATATGCCGGGCTGCCCAACAGAAAAAATGCTGTAACAAAGAATGCGACCTGACGCCGACTCATCCTTTTATTATAGCTTTTGAACCCAAGGAACCCCGAGCTTCGATAATGTTCGCCGCAGAATAAATCTACTTGGCCGCCGAACTTTGCCACTGCACTCCAGGATATAGGCTGGACAGATGAACTGTTCGATAAGACTCCTGGCCGCTTACATAGAGTTCCCAAACAGGCTCGGCGGGCTGCTGACGCGTAACCTCCACGATTTTCGCATCAACTTTGTCTTGTGGCGTAAACATCGGGAGGAAAGAAATCGAGATCGCAACCACTACGAAGAAACTCGGTCTGTTTATTCGCTGGAGAGCTGAAATCAGTGTTCCCCGAACGTGACCACGTCTCGCGCGATTATCCTTTTGATCAAATCTCATTTCGCTCTGACCGGAAACTAAAACAATTGCGTCGATCATCAATCCAATCGCCACCGCGATGCCGCCGAGCACTGGAAGCAAGGCTCCGATCACCAGGATTGGACTCGCCGCTAACGGCATGAGGACCTTAGGAATAGGCCCAAATAAAATCACCAGAACCACGCTCAGGATTGCCAATTCTTCCAATACCGTC
>QHZX01000209.1 GCA_003224835.1 Acidobacteriota bacterium
CCTGGTGGAACACTCAATTTGCCTTCGCGGGAGTACCCGATTCGAGTAAGCCGGCTTCTGAGGTGGCACCAAGTTATGACGACAACCAGTATGTTTTCAGGGGATCGTTGAAGGGCGTTTCTTCTAAAGAAGAGAAAATTCCTGATGTTCCTGTAGTGGCGTTGGCGGAAAGCGAAGTCACTCTCAACGTTGCGCCGCACAATGCTCCAGCATTGCAACCGAAGGCCGATCTCCAGGCGGAAGACTGGCAGCGCTGGAACGACTATGGCATCGGCCTACTCTTACAGGGCGATCTGAAAAGCGCAGAATCGGCGTTCCAGAGAGTCACAGAAATTAATCCTAAGAATCCGGACGGCTGGGTCAACATTGGACGCGCGGCTGTGCAGGAAGGCGATATGGATCGCGCCCGCGCCGTGCTGCAAAAGGCGCTTGCCCTCAGTCCGGATCTTGCGCGTGCACATTACTTTTACGCACGCGTTTTGCGCAGTGATGGGAATTATGATGGCGCGGCTGCTGAGTTGCAAAAAGTGATCGCCCAATACCCGCGAGATCGAGTGGCGTTAAATGATCTTGGCAGGATCTACTTTCTCCAACGCAAGTACTCCGATGGAGTAAAGGTGCTGAACACAGTTCTTGAAATTGATCCCGAGGACCTGCAGGCCCACTACAACCTGATGCTTTGCTACAACGGACTAGGAGATCAGAAGCAAGCGCACGATCACCAGCTGCGCTACTTGCGTTTCAAAGCTGATGAGTCTTCGCAGACCATTACCGGGCCGTATCGCCAGCTACATCCGGAAGACAACAACGAGCGTCAGGCAATTCACGAGCACGTGTCAGTGCCGCTGCCGGTGTTAAGTCAGCGCAAGCTCTCGGGCACGACGAGCGGGGACACCAGTCGCCCCACGAAACATTTGGGAACAGCCGTCACCGCCCGTTCGGTCGAGCGCAGCTCGAGCGTGACAGCAGCAAAGGTCAGCAAATCCAAGGGAGCAGTCAATTAAATGTGGAGTTGTTCCAAGTCTGCGTCAGAAAATGTCAGCGGATCGGCACGATTCAAGTCGTGCCTTGATACAGGCCTCTGTATGCGACGCGCTTTGATCCTGGGAATAATTGCTGCAGCTGCATTAGTAGCAGTTCCCGCTTCCGCCCAGCAAATTACTTTCCGTGACATCACCGCGCAGGCGGGAATCCATTTCACTCACAACAATGGTGCTTTTGGAAAAAAGTATTTGCCGGAGACGATGGGACCCGGTTGTGCCTTCATTGATTACGACAACGACGGCTGGCCCGACATCCTTTTAGTGAATGGCGAGAATTGGCCCGGACATGCCGGTCCTCAATCGACCACGAAGCTCTACCACAATAATCATGATGGAACATTTGCCGACGTTACGCAGAAAGCTGGACTGGCTATCCCGATATTCGGGCTGGGCGTAGCTGTCGGCGACTACGACAATGACAGCTACGAGGACATATTCATCACCGCCCTCGGCCAAAGTCATTTGTTCCACAACAACCGCAACGGAACGTTTAGTGATGTAACCAAGTCCGCCGGGGTTTGGGGGGCGAACGAATTTTCGACGAGCGCGGCCTGGGTGGATTATGACCGGGATGGCAAACTCGATCTGGTGGTCGCGAATTATGTGCAATGGTCGATTCAGGGGGATTTGTTTTGCACGCTGGACGGCACGCACAAGTCCTACTGCACGCCAGAGTCATACAAGGGCGCGAGTGCCAGGTTATGGCATAACTTGGGGAGCGGCAAGTTTGAAGATGCAACGGAGAAGGCGCATTTTTTCGACAATACTTCTAAGACCCTCGGGATCGCTGTTTTAGATTACGACGGAGATGGCTGGCCCGATGTTTTTCTCGCGAACGACACGCAACCCAACAAGCTGTATCTCAACAAACGCGATCGGACATTTGAGGAGAAAGCTGTTCCGGCCGGAATCGCCTTTAGCGAGGATGGTATTGCACGCGCCGGAATGGGAGTCGATGCTGGTGACTACGATCATTCAGGCCGCCCCAGCCTGATCATCAGCAATTTTGCCAATCAGATGGTTTCGCTGTATCACAACGAAGGCAATGGCTTGTTCGTGGACGAGGCACCAAGCTCCGAAGTGGGCCGCGCAACTTTGGTCACACTTGGCTTCGGCTGCTTTTTCTTTGATTACGACAATGACGGCTGGCCCGACATTCTGGTGGCAGATGGCCACATCGAAGATCAGATCGAGAAAGTGCAGAAGCGGGTGAGCTACAACGAACCTCCTCACGTATTCCGCAATCTCGGCGGCGGCAAGTTTGTCGAGGTCACGCAAGCGCTGGGGGGAGGTTTTGCTTCGCCACGAGTCGGACGGGGCGCAGCATATGCCGACATAAATAACGACGGCGCGCTCGATGTACTAATGACCACGAACGGCGGTCGCGCATATCTGTTTCGGAATGACGGCGTGAACAATCGCAGCGTTCGCATTAAGCTGGTGGGGACGAAGTCGAATCGCGACGGCATTGGCGCCGTGATCAGGGTTGCGTCCGGCGGCGATAAACAGTGGAAGATGGTCCGCAGCGGCTCCAGCTATCTATCGCAAAGTGAACTGGTCGCAACCTTCGGACTTGGACAAAGGTCTGCAGCCGACACAATCGAGATTCAGTGGCCCAGCGGCCAGATCGACAAACTGGCCAATGTAAGCGTCGGCCAGACGGTGACGGTAGAAGAAGGCACGGGAATAACGGCGTCCCGGCCGTATGGCGTCCGCCCCGCCGCAGCATTCGCGTCCAAACAATAGGCTTCACGGGAGCGGTTGCCTCATCGGCAAAAAGTAGTTAAAATACCTACGTTATGGAAAAGGCGATTTCCGCTGCTGAGGCGAACCGTAAATTCTCGCAAGTGTTACGCGAAGTGCGCGAGGGTCACAGCTATGTTGTCACCAGCCACGGTAAGCCCGTGGCGAGAATTGCTCCGGCCGAAGCAACGCATTCTGAGAAAGCCAAGGATCGTTTGCTGCGGCACCTGCGCTCCCAACCCATTCGCAACATCGGGCGCTGGACCCGTGAGGAGCTCTACGAGCGATGAGGCTTGCTCTTGACACTAACGTGTTGGCTTACGCCGAGGGTGTAAATGGCGCTGCCATGCAAGGCCCCGCGCTCGATGTAATTTCCCGGCTGCCTGCTCGCGAGAGCTTTTTGCCGGTGCAGGTGCTCGGCGAGTTGTTCAATCTTCTGATTCGAAAAGGAGGACGGTCTGGGCGGAAGGCTCAGTCGGCATTGCTGATTT
>QHZX01000210.1 GCA_003224835.1 Acidobacteriota bacterium
GGGCACGAGCTTCGGTTCAATGCGGATCGCTTCTTCCGGGGAAGGCCTTGCCTCGGCAATCTCGTTTGAACTAATAACAATTTTTTCCATGAACACACGTCCAGAAAAACTGGGCCGGGGAAGGTCTAGAGATTCTGCGGAACTTTGTGCGAAATTGCAAGATAAAGATGCAAGGAGAGGATCAATCTAAGCTAATCACCTGAAGAGGAAAGGCCCCTGGTCGAGGAAGACTGGCGGTGATCGCCAGTTTCGCGGAGTTTGGATATACAGCACTCTCGGCTGATCGGGAAGTTTTACTCGAACTGCAGCACTACAATCTCAGGATTCGAACCCAGACGCAGGGGAGGGCCCCAGGTGCCGGCGCCGCTCGAGGTGAAGACCTGCATCTTCCCGATACGGCTGAGGCCATACACGAACTGCCGGTATATTCGCCGTGCGATCCAACTCCAGGGAATGAACTGGCCGAGATGGGTGTGACCTGAAAGCTGCAGAGAAACTCCGGCGGCTTCGGCGATTTCCGGATGGTCGGGTGCGTGGGTCACGAGAATGCTTGCCCGCTGACGATCTAACCCGATACGGTTGAGCGCGGCCTGAAAAACTCGGGGCTGCCAAGCGTTGCTGTAAGGCACACCGGCGATCTGCAAACCATCGACTTCAACTTTTTCATTGTTGAGCACGCGAACGCCTGCGGCCGCAACTGCACCCAGATAATGACTGTCGTCGCGAAACTGCTCATGATTTCCGGCTACGAAATAAACCCCGTGAGGCGCCGTGGTCAACTGATTCAGTGGAGCCGCCGCGCGTGCGGCATCGATGGCGGTGCCGTCATACAAATCGCCGGCAATAAAAATCGCGTGAGGCTCTTCGCGCAAAAGGGTAGCAATCATGCGCCGCAGAAAATTGCCGTTGCGTACGTGTCCTAGATGCAAGTCGCTGATGAGCGCCGCTTTTCGGCCATGCCACGCAGCGGGCAAGTTCGCGAGGCGTACGGTGATGCGCGTGACTCGCGTCCAACTTGCGTTGAACAGGCCGTAGATCCCGGCCAACATCGCAACTCCAAACAGTAGTTGTACTAAGCGATGGAAGTTTGCAGGCAAGCCAGTTGAGACTGCGACCGCATAGATGATCCAGCTGAAAACTGCCGCAATGAAAAGGAAACTCAGTAAGCCCGCCCAGACCGCAGCGAGTTTATAGAACGCGCGAACAGGAGCGTTGGTATAGCGAAAAGCGAGCAGGGAAGCGGGAAGGAAGGTGATGGATAAAAGGCCGAGCCCGATCTTGAGCCATGCCGCGCCGATAGTATGGCCGCTTGCGGACGAAAAGGTCCATGTTTGATAAAGGAGGAAATGCGCCAGAAAGAGGATAGTCTGCGCAATCACAATAAAAGGAATTAAGCTTCTTCGTCTCACCCTAAATTGGATTCCTCAACACTGCTTTTTGGTGATTTATTTGTGAAGGCAGCGGCTCATTTGTCGCCTCTGAACTGGTGGATTCTGCGGCGGTCACGCTTAGATGGTCTGCCTTGCGGCGCTGGGCTGAAGATCATCCCAGCTTTACGTTCTTGTGCGAGCTTGGCCCTCATTTCCCGGCTGGACTCCGTTTCGAGATAGAGTGTCTGGGCTACGATTGCAGGACCACGTGTTTCGCTGAGCAGAAGGACTTCTACATCGAAATCGCCGCCCTCGGTCCTGACATGCAAGAGGTCGCCGATCCGTACCTCACGTGAAGGCTTTGCGGGCTGCTGGTTGAATTGGATCCTGCCGAGATCGCAGGCTCGCGAAGCCAAGCTGCGCGTTTTAAAAAAACGTGCAGCCCACAGCCATTTGTCGATGCGGATGCCGGGCATGATCTACCTTAATAATAAAGGTGAATGAGTGGGTTTCTGCCCGGGCAGCTCCAGCCTTAACCAGCCTTGCGCAATCGGGTTTGCGGGCCAGCGCTAACATCCGGAACATCTTCGCCCAGTGCGGTTGCCAGATCGATCTGATGGTCCTGCTCCTGCACCAGGATTTGGCGAATCTGTTCCGCCATGGCGTATTCTCCCAGCGCCTCGCATTGCCGGATGCGGTCTCGATAATTGCGAATGGTTTCGTTTTCATTTTCGAGATCGAACCGCAGCATCTCCTTCGGATCTTCGGATGTGCGCACCGGCTTGGGCGTGACCGCAGGCATCTTGCCGAGATAATCGATCTGCCGCGAAATCGTCAGGGCGTGATCGAGCTCCTGCTTGGCATGGATTTGGAGTTGGGAGGCGATGTCCATGTATTCGGCACCGCTGAGCACCTGGGAATAAACCACGTAGGCAATGATGGCTTGGTATTCGCGCGAGAGGTCTTCGTTCAACAGCTCCGCGAGACGGTCGCGGGAAACTTCGATTTCGGTTGTGGCGGATCCGGTGTCCGGCATTTTCTGTCTCCTTGCAAATTTGAACTGGTTTCCTGTCCCCACTAAGATGCGAGAGCTTGGATCACGGCAGCGAGAATGAGCATTCTTCTGTAAATGGATTTCGGTTTACAGCGCTAAAGACCGAGCTCGCTCAACCCGGGATGACCTTCGGGACGGGGACCTAACGGCCAATGATAGAGCCGGTCTTGCTCTTTAATTGCGAGATCATTAATGCTGGCGTGACGGAATTTCATCAGTCCACTGGCATCAAACTCCCACATTTCGTTTCCGTATGACCGGAACCATTGACCGGATGGATCGTGGGATTCATAGGCGAAGCGGACCGCAATGCGATTTTCGTCAAAAGCCCATAACTCTTTAATGAGGCGGTAGTCGAGTTCCTTCGACCACTTGCGAGCGAGAAAGGCGATGATCTGGTCGCGGCCGGTGATGAACTCGGAGCGATTGCGCCAGCGACTGTCAGGCGTGTAGCCACGCGCGACCTGGTCAGGGTTGCGTAAGTTCCAGTTGTTCTCGGCGGCACGCACTTTCATTGCGGCGGTTTCGCTAGTGAAAGGTGGAGCGAGATTCGGAGGGGAAGGCATTGCGTTCATAACGCAATGTTAAACCCGAGAGGGATCAGTCCCGTCCGACAAGTTACGGGATCATTTGCCGGAAGCAGCGTGCCGTCGAATGGCAATCAGCGAGACCTGCTCGAGCCCGGGAAAGTGATCCTCTTTATCGGCTTTGCGCTCGGTCGGTGCAATCTGTTGGACCGCGGTGGTCGCGGGCTTAACATCGCCAAAATACTCGGCGTAGATCTCGTCAAAGGCTTGCTGGTCCGATAAATCGTCTAAATAGATGTTGGTGGAGACAACCTGGTCGAAGGTCATATCGGCTTCTTCAAGATTGTCGAGCAGATTGCGCATGGTCTGGCGAAGCTGATGTTGCGTGGTGGTCGCGTAAACGCCGCCGTGCGGGCCGGGAATAAAGCCGTCTTTCGCGGAACAATACAAGGTGTCTCCGGCAAAAACACACGGGCTTGCGGTCGGGCTGGGAGGCATGTTTTTTGGGCGCACAGACTGGCGTTGGTTGAGAGCACGGACAGCTACGCCGGTGTACTCGATGTGCGCCCCACCGGGCACGCCGGACACATCGATTGTGGCCCGGGCTGGGGTGTTGCCGAATTCAAAACGCCGTGCGTAATGCTCATTCATAATCCGGTGCGGGACTTCAGAAGTCAGATAGGGATTGACGAAAACCATGTTGGCGAGATCCATGCCGGCCGCTTTCAGCACTGCCTGCATGCGGTCGAGCGCAAGATCAACCTGTGCTGCGGGATCGTCCGGAACCTTGCCTGTTATGGGATCGCTGCCAAGCATGCCGGAGACGAAAAGCCGATCGTGAGTGAGCATGCCGGGCGAAGCTGATTCGGTTGATTTGAAGTTCGGCGGGGAGATGGCGCGACGTTCGCTCAAATTGCGAACTGCGACGGCATTGATTTCAATGGGCGAGTCGGGAACACGGGCAACGCCGAGTACGGCCCGGGCCGGCGGCATCTTGGAGAAATAGGCGCGGAAGACGGTGTTCACTTCGTCGTACTTGCCGATGTCCTCGAGATAGACTTGGGTGTAAACGATGTGATCCATATTCATGTAGAGGTAATCTCCGGCATCGACGGCGGATGAGGAAAAGCGATTTGTGTGAGCGGAAGCCTGGGGCGGGTTGACAGCGTGGATTGCCTCCTGAGCCAAGAGGTTTGAGGAAAGGAGAAGACCAATGAACAAGCATCCCGGTTGAATTTTCATATGGCGTGTTCTCACGAAAATGGTTCTTGTAATTGTGACTGCGATCTCGATGACGCTTTGCAAACCTGCACCAGGACTAATTTCACACCAAGAGCCCTTGACCGCAGAGTTCGCGCGAGGATGACTGACAGCTCGCACGGCGAACCTAGGCAGCTGCTTTTTTTTGCGCCGCACGCAAAACGGCCCGCAATCTCTGTCCGGCAATAATTTCCTCGCCAGGTTGAATGGTCATTGAAACCAGTTCGATGTGGTCTGGCACCTTTTCTTCTTTGCGATTGGGATTACCTTCGCGGACTGCTTTCACCAGACTCGGATTATCCGCGCCAAGCACTTCGATGACGGGATCCCCGGCGCGCAGCTCCTGCACACAATCCATAATGCTGAATTTCCAAGCCTGCTGGTCCCATGAGACCCGCAGCGTGGGATAACGGTTACCATCGTCGGGAGTGTAAACGTCAGTCTTCACTCCGGGAACTGTGTCCACCAATTTGCGAATGCGGTCGATGCGCCCGTTCCATTCGGCATAGAGTTTTTTTGGATCGATCTTCATCCAGGTTTCGAGCGCGGTGAGACAACCAATGATTTCTTCTTTGCCGACTTTCATTGGCCGGCATACCGCTCCTTCTCGCGGGTTGCAATTCATCAGGGCCGCCTCGATCAGGTCTTTGCGGCCGAGCAGCAATCCGCTGCATTGCGGCCCACAGAGGCCCTTTCCACCGGAGAAACAATAAAGGTCGATGCCCATCTTTGCGTAGAGCCTGGCGTTCTCGGCGGGCGGAATGCCTGCGGCGTCATCGAGCAACATGGGAACCTTGTGATCTTTCGCAATCGCCAATTGTTGCTGTAATTTGTCACCCAAATCGGTGGTGTAAATCATTGCGGTATTTTCGTTAATGGCGTTGGTGAGTTCTTCGGGGGAATACGCGAGAACCAGCTTGGCCCCGGTCAGACGGATAGCGCTGTCGAAAGCGCTTCGCCCGCCGGCCATGATGACTTCATGCTTCATGCCAGTGGTGTCGGGGAGTTGCCAGATATATTTGTCGTCGGTGCCGGCCATGCAGGCGGCGGTTGCGGCAGAGAGCGCGCCAGCTGCGCCGGAGGTGACAATTCCGGATTCTGCGCCGGTCAATTCGGACAGGCGGTGTCCCACAGCGCGCTGCAGGTCGAACATGTTTACGAAATGCGCAGCAGCATCGATCTGCGCCTGGCGGACCTCAGGAAATTCGAGAGTTCCGCTGAGATAAGTCCAAGTGCCTCGGCAATTGATAACGGTTTTAACTCCGAGGCGAGTGTAGACATTCCGGCGCGGATTTTTCCCGACCGCCGTGGCTGCTTGCGCGTATACCTCGCGCGCTGCGATCTGGCTCAGCAACGGGGTAGCAGCCAAGAATTTGAAAAACGACCGGCGGCTCGAATTCTGAATCCGCATTACGTGTACCTCCTCGATAATTTCTTAGGCAGTATTGTGCTCGTTCGAAGGATGGGAAACTGGAATGGATCGGTATATCACAGAATCTGCTTGACGCAAATCGAAATCTTTCGTTTTATTGTGTTTTGTTTCGTTTGCTTAGGCGCTTCCGGCATGGGCATGCTACCCTCGACTTCGGTTCACGAAAAGGCGGATATGACTTTGCGCGATTCGTTGGTCGATGGGATGTTTCTTCTCGCCTTATTTTTTGGTGCGGCCGGGCTGAGGCCAGCTTTCGCACAGGTCCAAAGCCAGACAGATTCACGTTCACATGAGAACTGCCGGGTGCAGGCAGCGGACTACAAGGGCTGGCACGCGCAACAAATTTCTAATCCCTGGGTGCAGTTGATTGTTGTGCCGCAGAACGGCGGGCGACTGATTCAGGTGAGTTTTGCCGGACATCCTTATTTGTTCGTCAATCCCAAACTTGCCGGCAAGTATTTGCCACCATCTGCCACGCAATGGTTCAACTACGGTGGCGACAAGCTCTGGCCACTGCCAGAAGGAAACAACGATGAACAACATTGGGTAGGGAACTCGGACGTGCTCGATGATGGGCCGTTCGCGTTTCGGAAAATTTCCGAAGGACAACGCTGCGAGATCGAACTTACCGGGCCGGCCGATCCCCAGACGGGTATTCAGTTTTCACGCACGATCGCGTTGGAAGCCGATGTTCCCGGCATACACTTTCATGCGGTTATGAAAAACGTAAGCGGCCATACAGTGGAATGGTCGATGCAGTCGGTGTCGCAATACGATACTTCGGATCCGTCGGCAGCTTCGAGCCTCAACCACAATTTTTGGGCGTTCACTCCGACGGATCCATTCAGCAGTTATCTCAACCGCTACCACGTTCGCTTTGGTCCGGCGGAAAACCCGGCTGCATCGGTGAGGGATGACGGGTTTTTTAACATCCACTATGCGCATTTGGCGGCGGAATTATGGATTGACTCAAAAGAAGGTTGGCTGGCTATGGTCGATGGCACCAGCAGCTATGCCATGGTCGAGCGCTTCGACTACGAAAAAGATAAAACTTATCCCGGTAAGGCCTCCGTAATCTTTTGGACAAACGGACCTGAGCTGAGATTGAGCAATGACGGAATACCTTCTGTAAGCTCCGATCCCGATGCCAGTCCGTATTACATGGAAGCTGAGCTCAATAGTCCGATGTGCCGGTTGCGTGCCGGCGAGAGCTGTGCCTTCAACACGGAATGGTTTCCTACGCGTGCGGGAAGTGAATTTCACGGTGTGACCGACGCGGGCATCGTGATACGACCACTGCAAGCGAGCCATGCCGAAAATGGAAAAGTCAGGCTTGCAGGTTCGTTTGGAGTTTTCTTTCCTGGGCGCCTGGTCGCTCGTT
>QHZX01000211.1 GCA_003224835.1 Acidobacteriota bacterium
ATTCCTGCGCAGGGCTGTACGCAAGCAGTGCAGCTTCCAGCTAATTGATATAGCTTTGCCAGTATGACGATTATTGACGGAGTCAAACTCGAAACCGGTCAGCGCACTCCCAGTCGAAACAGATCGTCCATTCTCGCGGTAACGTTCTGTACGGAGTCGGTGATCAAGAACACATTGTAGGTAGTTTCGCCCGCGGCAACTGTTCCGGTTCCATACACGGAACTCCACGCCGTGTTGTCCGAGGATGTTTCAAAAGGTCCATCTCCCCAGCAGAAAAATTTGAACATGGCAAAGTAGGAAACCGATCCACCGTGCCCAACGCTTACACCGTAAACTCCCATCGCATTCGTACCTGATGCATCAGACATGATGATGCCGCCGAAGTCCACGGAGAACGAGATTCCGCCAAACTGGTTGTCGGTAAGGTGGGCACAACCATCCGGCATCCTTCCGGTTACTTCGGACAACTTTTGTAACCCTGCGTCATAGGTCCAATAGCGATTAAAGCTGGAGAGCAAATAACCAGCGGGATTTTGAACCCCGCCCTGTGCGGTGGCCGGGATCACAACATGAGTGGTGTATCTGGCAACCGGTCCGAGATTGTTAAAGTCAAGCGTCAGGTCTTTTCCGAGTACCAGACTGTCCCAGATCACGGGATGGTCCTGATCTCCGCCGTAAACGCTTGGGTCCCAATTTAAAGGCACCGCGCGCGTGATCTGGGTTGTGCCCTGGTTTTGAAATTGCAGGACCGGAGAACCGTGCTTGATAGATTGATCCAGAAAGCTAAATGTCAGTCTATCCCCGGCTTCATTTGGATTGAGATCTGGAGTGGTCCCGTAGTAGAACGCGGCTTGGATTTCTCGTCCGTAGTCCGCATGATTCAAGAACTGAACGCCATTCCAGAACCAACGCCATGTTGCGCCCCCAGCTACTTCGTTCGATTGCACAGTAACACCACCAGCTGACAAGCTGAGCAGCACTTCAGAAGCGTTGCCGAATCGCCGATAACCGTAGGCAGCGAGCGGCTGCGGGTTGTAACCGGGCAAACTTTCCGAAGGGGCAAGCAAAGCGTAGTCACCGGTGCCACTGTTCAAGAACTCTGATAATTGCGACACACCTGAACCTGCGCTGGTCCACGGAAATCCGAGGACCATATCCTGCGAGTAGCCGCTCAAGTTGCTGATTGCATCTGCATGATCAGTTCCGCCCGAGTTTATGAGCCGGTTGAGCGTAGTTCGGCTACTGGCGGGTTGATCCGGCACGTAATACACCTGTCCTTCGAGGGAATACGAGCTCCGCTCGTCCGGGCCGATCGTCGTTATGCGATCACTACCGTTCACGACCCGGTAGAGAGTGCGCAAAAGCGTCGGCGTAGGTACCGTTGAGTGGGAAGCAACTGGCGGAGGGGTACTCCTTCCGCCCCCACAGCCAGACTCTAGGACAGCCAGTATCAGAAGCCGACAAACCAGTGTGAGTATGCGCCACATTTGTTACCCCGCTATTTACTGGATCGTGAGCGTCGTAGTCGTGGAATGCTGCGTCGATCCCGAATTCCCAATAACGGTGATAGCGTAGCTCTTTGGTTGGGTAACGCCGACTGCGCCTCCCCCACACCCGGCGCCTAAGACCGAGACAATGCAAAGGACAGCGCCGACAATGATGATGAACGCCTTTCTTCTCATCCTCTTCGTGTTGTCCCGCCGCACTCCCATCAATGCAAGACCAGCAATGGGAAACACCCCGAAGGCGAGCGATTTCAACGCCCATATCCGTGAAGGCTCCGTGGAAGCGGTCGAGCTTCCAGCCGTCACCGTCAACTGCGCGCTGGCGTGGCCAGCAGAATCAAACGTCACCGAACTCGGGATTATAGAACATCCCGGAGCTCCTGCTTGGCTGGGCTGCACGTTACAAGAAAGTGCGACCGGGTTGTTGAAGGTATTGAGCAGGCTCAAGCTCACCGTAAAAGTTGCACTCTGCCCAGGGCCGATAGGAGCGCGCCTAAAAGTGGAGGCTTTGATTGAAAAGTCCGTGCCGGAGTTGATGAGCACAGAGATAGTGTTGTCGGTGTTGACGGCTAGCAAGTCGGGCGCCTTGTCGTTGTTCAGGTCTGCCGAAATTACCCAGCCTGCTGTAGGCCCAACAGGAAAACTCGTGGCGTTCTGGAATGTGCCGTCACCATTCCCCGCCAACACGAAAACACAGCCGCTTGCATTAATGCATTGGTTGCCTGTTAGACGCGAAACCGCGATGTCCAGTTTGCCATCGCCATTGAAGTCGGCAATCGCAACGGGTGAACCGCCGGCTATCTCGCTACCACCCGGCGCTGGACCAAAACTGCCGTCGCCATTTCCGAGGAAAGTACTAATCCCTCCACACGGACGTGAAGCGCCAAATGCTCCGGAATGTGCGTTTCGCACGACTAACTGATCCATGTTGCCGTCTTGATTTAAATCTGCGACGCCCGCGACGACCCAGGTAGCAGTACAGATAACGCCACACTTTACAATCGTGGTGGGCAGCTGGAATGTGCCGTCGCCATTGCCCAGCAAGATGTCTAGCGATGCTGGATAAACCGACGATGATGCAACAACATCCAGCTTGCCGTCATTGTTGAAATCTGCGGCGGCAATGAAAAATGCACGATTACTTGTCGCGATACGGGTGGGTCCTTGGAATGTGCCATCACCGTTCCCGAGCAGCACGGCCAAGCTGCCACTGGCGTCCACAATCGCAAGATCGAGCCGGCCATCCCGATTGAAATCGCCAGTCACAAAAGAGGA
>QHZX01000212.1 GCA_003224835.1 Acidobacteriota bacterium
TCTGTCCGCGTGCTGTCACCTGCTCCGCTGCCGGTCCACCAGCCTACGATGGTATCGTTATCGTGAGTTCCTGTGTAAGCAACCAACTCGCGCGGGTAGTTGTGCGGACGAAACGTAGGCCCTTGCGGATCGGTGCCAAAAGCAAACTGAAGAATGGCCATCCCTGGAAAATAGAACCGATGGCGGATGGCCTCAACTTCAGCTGTAATCACTCCCAGATTTTCCGCGACGATGGGAAGGTCTCCCAGCGCGCTCTCAACCGCCGAGAAGACCTCCGCTCCCGGAGCTTTGGTCCAGCGGCCGTTGATTGCGGTTGTTTCGCCTGCCGGCACCTCCCAGTACGCTTCAAAGCCACGGAAATGGTCGACGCGTACTACATCAAAAAGCTCGAATAAAGCTCGGAAGCGTTCTATCCACCACTGAAAGCCAGTCTCTCGCAGCTTCTCCCAGTTGTAGATAGGATTTCCCCAAAGCTGCCCCGTTGCACTGAAGTAATCCGGAGGTACGCCCGCAACCTTCTTAGGACTTCCATTCTCGTCGAGCAGAAGCGCTCGGCGCAGTGTTGTCTCAGCTTCTTCCACTGCCGGAAGAACACATACTGCGCAAATTTATGGGACTCTATTTCTTCTGAGAATTGCTCGCCCGCTCGCTTCAGAGCAGCCGCATCGCGCCGCACGAGTTCTCGTTCCCAATGGGTCCATGCCACACCACCATGTGCTTCCTTCAATGCCATGAACAGCGCGAAATCATCGAGCCAATGCTTCTGAGCATCTTTGAACTCGCAAAAGCTCTCGTTTTTCCTGCTGCTGAAGTTTTGATAGGTCTTTCTGAGCAGCGGCAATTTGAGCTGGTTTACCCGCTGATAATCCACGCGATCGGCCGGCAGACCTTCGAATACATCAAATTCGGATAGGGACAACCATCCCTCGTCGGCAAGCAGTTCAAGACTAATCAGCAGGGGATTACCGGCAAAGGCTGAGAAGCTTTGGTACGGCGAGTCGCCGTACCCGGTAGGACAGAGCGGCAGCACTTGCCAGAGACTCTGTCCTGCTCTGGCGAGAAAGTCTGCGAAATAGTAAGCAGCCGGACCAAAATCGCCGATGCCAAAGCGCGTTGGCAACGACGTAGGATGAAGCAAGATCCCACTCGATCTGGGAAATTTCTTAGCCATTCTCGCTCAAGCCTTGTGAGCATCCAACAGCTCGAATACTCCGACGATTGGGACTCGCGCCCATTCCGAGCGGCGCCGCACCTCATAGCGAATTTCAAGCAGCGCGCGTTCCAGCATGTAAGCGTTCAGCAGTATCCGAAACTCGTCGCGAGACTCGGGGATCAATCCGATTCGACCCGCCGCACGCAGATAACCTCCGAGAAACGCGGAGCCCACCCAGCGATACCAGAAGCTCGCCCAGGTCTGCAAAGTAGCTATATTCGTGGCTTGCGGCACTACACCGGGTACCTGCCCAAAGAGTACAGCGCTCGCTGCGTAATGAAACGAACGCAACATGGAAGCAACATCCCGCACAGGAGAAAGTTTGATTCGCCGCTCACCCACTGCGCGTGCAGGATCGCCCTCGAAGTCAAAGATGACGAAGTCCTTTCCTGTGAAGAGGACCTGGCCCAAATGATAATCGTTGTGGACCCGCGTGCGGAGTGCGTGAATCCGTCGGTCTCGCAGAGACTTGAAAATGTTACGGACCTCATGCTCCTGTTGTAAGAGCCGATTCGCTTCGGGCTGCACCGGCTCCGGAAGCTCTCTAAGGGTCGTCCGAAGCTGCTCGAACGCTCGTCCTGCCTGGCCCAGCATGCCGTGGTAAAGACCTTGGCGGTAGAAGTCTGTAAACGGCTCCGGCGCGAAGTCGGTCGATTCGCCGCTCGCCAACGCGCGATGAAGCTCCGCCGTGCGAGTGCCGAGCAATCGCGTCATTTCCAGGAATGAGCCGATGATCTCATTCACAACCGGCGGTACAGGCTCGAGCGCGAGGGTAATAGGATCGCTCAGTGGCAATTGCGGCAGACGTGGATCGTCTCCTTTTGCCAGCGCATGCTCATAGAACAAACCGAGCTGATCGGTCGCGTAACACCATGCATCGGTTTCATGATGTACATGCTGCTCCAGAATGCCAACGGTTACCGGTTCAGCACCGGCAACCCGGTACTCGAGGTATCCGGCGAGCTGAGGCACATAACAAAATGGATTCGCCCTGTCAGTTAGCAGCGTGAGCACTTCCCGATCGGGATTTACTCCTTCATCCACCTTGCGAAAGAACTTCAATAAGAATCGGTCGCCGAAGAAGACAGCAGTATGGTTGTGATCTCCGCGCGGGACCGTCGCCTCCAGAGACGGATGATCGGGTCCCCAAAGCTTCCGGAACGCACGTGTATGCGAGCCGACCATCTCGCCTGCAATCCCCTTCAGCCGCCGCCGGCGGGCAATTGCATTCAGCAGTGCCGCATGAGAATCGGGATCGCGCAGTGCGGAATAAACAATTCCGCTCTCGCCACTTGGCAGTTGCAGCCGTGCAAAAGCGAACTCCGGAATTTTCTTGAGCACTTGCTCCGCTTTTTCGCCGTAAGCAACTGAAAGCGGCAACGTGTAGAACTCAGGATCGCCTTCATCGAAATCCACACGAAGCAGCAGCAGGTATGCGTCACTGGTGACAGTCACAACATCAGTAACATCCACGGCTCGAAGACGACGCGACCGGGCCAGGAACCAGCGCCGCTCGGGCAGGAAGGCGGGCAAAAGACTGGTAAGTGCGCTGATAGTTCGCTTTGAAAAAACTTCCGCAAAAGAGTTCACCGGCAAGACCGGCGCACTATCCTTCCCTGCTTTGACGTCAATGCCCTCTCGCCTGACTTCCTTTGGCTGCAATTGGAACCAATAGAACGCGTGCGGAGCCAATGTAAGAAGATAGTTCTTGTCTGTGATTGCCGGAAACTCGGCCCCTCCAAACATCTCAATTGGGTTAGTCCCCTGGTAGGCGCGTAAATCCAGTTCGACTGCCTGGCTGAAGCGTGAGAGATTCGCGACTACCAAAATCCGCTCGTCTTCGAACTGGCGCACAAACGCGAGTACCTTGCGGTTCTCAGGGTACAGGAACTCGATACTGCCTCGCCCAAACGCCTTCGAGCGTTTACGCTGGGCAATGGTGCGCTTGGTCCACCACAGCAGCGAGTTGACATTGTTCTGCTGTGCCTCGACGTTTACCGAACTGTACTGATACTCAGGATCAATGATGACTGGGAGGTAAAGCTTCTGCGGATTCGCCCGCGAAAAGCCCGCATTGCGATCACCATTCCACTGCATCGGGGTGCGTACGCCGTTGCGATCGCCGAGATAGAAGTTGTCTCCCATTCCGATTTCGTCACCGTAGTAGATCACTGGAGTTCCCGGTAGCGAGAGCAGCAGTGCATTCATCAACTCGATGCGGCGGCGATCGTTGCCAAGCAACGGCGCTAGGCGCCGCCGGATTCCGAGATTGATCCGCATTGGCCGGTCCTGCGCATAGACGCGATACATGTAGTCACGCTCTTCGTCTGTGACCATCTCCAGCGTCAGCTCGTCATGATTGCGAAGAAAGAGCGCCCACTGGCAATTGTCGGGAATCGGCGGCGTAATCTGAAGAATGTCGGTAACCGGATATCGATCTTCCATCCGGAGTGCCATGAAGAGGCGTGGCATCAGAGGAAAATGAAAAGCCATATTGCATTCATCGCCGCTGCCAAAATAGGCGATCGCATCCTCGGGCCACTGATTGGCTTC
>QHZX01000213.1 GCA_003224835.1 Acidobacteriota bacterium
CAGCGTCGTTGGGCGCGATCCCAAACTGATTTTTGTCGGTGATACGTTTCTGCTGCCGCTGCCAAAACTCGATATAGTCTTTCTGCCAATGCTCACCCTTGGCCTGCTGCAAAAATAGCGCGGCAGAAAATTCAGCAAACCCTTCAGAAAGCCACTGATCGTGATAGGATGCCCAACCCACCGCGTGTCCCCACCACTGATGCGACACTTCATGTGGCGTTACTTCCTGCACGAAAGCAGTGAATTGGTTGTCGATTCTGCCAAACAGCAACCACCGTTGCGTGGAGTCAAGCTAGGCGGAAATTGGCAAATAAACTAAATTCGGCCACGACTGCCCATAATTAAAATCAGGCTGTTCTGTAATGTAAATGTGATTGAAGCCGCTTTTACCAAAGAAATAGTCGCAGAGCTGCAACTCGGCCCGTGTCTCCTGCAGCGCATATTGGGTCATTGAACGCGGTGCCATGCCAGAGAGGGCGGAACTCTTGAAGGCATTCAGACGGTCTGGCAACTCCGGCAAATAATATCCCTCAATTTGATATCCGTCTTTATTGTCAGCAATATCTACCTTTTGGTACTGGCCAAAGTTGAATCCTGCAACCGCAATCGGTTTCGCGGTTGTCCAGTGGCTCGCCGCAAAGTCTCCCTCCATCCACTCCCGCTCGAGCATGCCTAAACTAATAAGCTTGTATTTTTTAGGAATTTTGAACGTCAGGTCATAAAGCGCACGTTCATTAAATCCATTCAGATTGGGATACCACGATTCGCGCGCGTGCACGTAATAGCTGCCGTTACCGGCGTTCAGGAGCACTTTGTCGCCGCCGTACTCGATAGTGACAGAGCACTCCTTCCCGGCATCGATTGCGTCAGCTAGAATCACGTAGAACGAACCATCCTGTTTTCGGTTCTCCTGAAGAAAGTAAAGGTCCTTACCAGCCTGGTCGCTCACCCGGGTCACTCGAAGGTTCGGCAACAGCCTGAATTTCACTACTCGTTCCCCTGCGATAAGCGGTTCAAATGTCACTGTCGCGATACTCGCCAGATGATCGTTCTTGCCGATTACAGTCTCAATTTTGAATTTTCTAGCCTCTAAGTATCGTCGCTCTTCATCCGAACTGGCTGTGCCCTTGGTGTACTCCTGCGCCAGATGATCGAGGTACCAAATACCATCATCCATTCCTTCGGGATCGTAGTTTATAAGCGCAATCTCCTCCGGAGAATCCAGTTCCGGCATGGCGCCACCGCGCGGGTGAAACCTGAATCTCAGGTCTTTGTGTTTAGTGCCGCGCATGTACGCGTCAAAAAAACCCGGGCGATTGGGGTTATAAAGTGAGGCCAGCACTTCTGCATCTACGTTCTCCATGGAGTCGCCATGCAGTAATGACTCAGAAAATCCTAATGGGACTTCCCGCCTTTGGCGCATGCTTTCGCGCCAGTGTTCGAGGACTTTTGCACTATCTTCCGAAGTGGCCGTTGAGGTTGTTATCGCGGCCAGCAACATCTTTCCTGGCGGGCCCGTGTAGCGAAACACAACATCGGTGAAATCTTCATCGATCTGATCGGTTTTTAGCCGACGGTGGATTTCTGTTTGCGCAAGCCGGGTCACGGGTTTGAGGGTAAAGTGCCCCGCTCCCACAAATACTGCCCCGGTTACGATTCCATTAACAGGCTCGAGGAGCGTAAGCGTACCCCGCTTCATCTCGAAGGTTGCTACATCACATTTGAAGGTGAATCCCTCGACGCTAAACGCAGCTCCCAATCCAATCTTGCGCAGCTTGCGATAAACCGCATCCGAGTTGGCAAATTTGTCATTGTTACCAGGAACCGTGATCTGTTCTTTGGCGACTGGCAATGCTAGGTTAATCTCGAAATTAACATTTACATCGACAAGATCGATGCCACGTTCCAGCGGTTCAAATCCGCCACTCGTCACACGCAGGATATAAGAGCCTGGTTTCAAATCCGGGATGGCGAAATGACCGCTTGCATCGGAGTTCACGATAAGCGGCTGGGCCAAATTGCTGCCGCGTATCTCAATCTGCGCGCCAACTACTACCGCCCCGGTACTGTCTTTAACAGTTCCGGAAACCGTGGCTGCATTCAGGCAAACGGGCAAGAGTAGAAGAAGGAAAAAGCCCAGGATGCAACGGGAGCGCCAGGATGACATTTTCAGACCTCCGCAATTCCCGGTGTGCCGACACGGCGGGTGTTCAGCCAGAAGTGGAGAGTATGCGCCAATCCTTAACCGCGCGCAAGGTTGAGTATTGACCAGGTTGAGTATTGACCAGGAAGAATATCGGTTAATGATGCACTCTTTAGGCCGGGACCCGCTCTTCGCTGGGTTCGTATTCCACGATGTAACCTGCAACGGCGCTCGCCGCGACTGTCAATGGGCTCGCAAGATACATTTGTCCAGGCCCGCTGCGCCCCGGAAAATTGCGGTTTTGGGCGCTGATCACAACCTGATCAGGCCGGGTGGAAACCCCAGGCCCCGCGTTGATGCAGGCCCCACAGCTTGGCTCAATGACGTGGGCCCCGGCTTTCGCGAAAACGTCTAAATATCCCTTTCGTATGCAGTACTCCCGCGTCTCCTGCGATCCGAACTGGATGTAAAACTGTACCGAATCTGCCACCCGCTTACCGTGCTTCAGCGCGTCCGCCAGAACTCGCGCATACATATCCATGTCTTCGTTTTTTCCGGCCGTGCAAGTTCCCCCGTACGCCAGCTCGACTGGAACCGGAATATTCAGATCGCGAATATATTTACCATTACCCGGATCGCCCGGCGTCGCAATCATCGGCGTGATTTCGGCCGCATCGAGTTCGATCACCTGAGCGTATTCAGCGTCGGGATCGCTCTGGAGCCCATCGATCATTCGCTCTGCCTCGTGGCGATCCATCCCGCGACGGTCTACCAGAAATTCAACAGCTTTCTTATCGGGAGCAACGATTCCGAGGCTGAGAATCTTCAGGATTAAATCCTTTGCGGTGACATTCGGATGTTTTCGGCCGCGAATCACAATCTTTACTGACTCCGGAACCCGCACGCGCACGTCTTTTGTGATCCAGGAGTTGAAAACGTCCGTCGTGCCAATTCCAAACGCTATACAGCCAACCGCGCCGGAGTGCGGTGTATGTGAATCCGAACCGACAACAAGTTGTCCAGGCAGCGCGTAGCTTTCAAGCACCACTGAGTGGCAGATTCCTTCGGCGCCTTTTCGATCCGTCAACTCGCCGTGAAGCCGGATTCCCTTTCGTTGCGCAAATTCTCCTTGCTTTAACTTGAGCTGTGTCGCCAAATCAAGCAGGCCCATCTTGCGCTTCTGCTCGGATAGAACTTCGTCGAGAAAAGTCAGATGATCACGAAAAAAAAGCACCGACTTCGGATCGTTCACTGGCGCATCGCGCCCCACCAGCTGATCGAAAAAGATCGCCGCCATCGGCGTTACGTACTCGTGGCTGAAGAAATCATGTGCCGCGCAAAGATTTTCTCCCCCAGTGTCATCGGCCATATAACGCGGGAGCCCTCGCCCGCGGCCCCAATCGGCGGTATCGACACTTTCCCTTGCAGCCGCGCAACATTGAACTGAAAAAGCCCGCCGTATTCAATGATCTGGCGGGTAATCTCATCTTCATCTTTCGTGAATTGCGAGAGCGGAATTTCCTGACCGGAGCGGACTTTGTCGATCAATGAAAAATCTGTTGAAGTGAGTACTCCAAGATTTTGGCAATTCTGCTTGTAAATGCGCTCGATATTCTCCGCGATCACCAGCTTGATGCCTGCGCACAACTCCGCATACGGAGACTGTTCCCGGCTTGAGCCCTTTCCGCGCCGCTTTCCGCTGACCGCAGCAACAAATCCGCCGCGCTTCACGTCTCCCCGCTGGATTGGCACCTCATTGCCGCACTTCAGACCGGTGTAAGGAAATTCGCCGAGCGTTTCATCAAAGAAGAAGCAGATGTGGGCAGGAGTAATTTCATCTGTCGAAATGTCATCTCGCAGCTTGGGATTGTTTTGCGGATTTTCCGTATCCCAGGCCAGGTCCTCTCCAGCAAGCTGGCGCCTGATCAACTCCGGGTCTTCGGTCAGAAACAGGATTCGTCCCTGAAGCCGCACACTTGACGGCCGCTTTTCGATCCGCCGCTTCGATAAGGCCTCAATCACGATCCGCCTCGCGCCCTGACCCCTATTTTACGCTCTTGCGGCACAGGTAAATTCAGATGCATGCTGCATGTGCGCCATCCGGCACGATTGCAATCGGGTTCGGGCTGATAGCTGAGGTGCCGACTGAGAGCCGACGCCCGACGCCTAATTAATGATGCGCATGCGCCCGGTCATACTTCTCCCCGGCGGAGATTGCGACTGGTAGCCGGTTTTCTTTCGGGGCTAAAGGGCACGTCGCGTAAGGAGTCACCGCACAAGGCGGATTGTAGGCACGATTGAAATCCACCACTACTTTTCCGTCGACTACAGGGTCCGTATCAAGGAACCTTCCCCCTGGATAAGTCTCTGTTTTGCCGGTCAGGTCACCCATCACAAAGCTCAAACCCTTTGCCGGATCACCGCTCAAAGCAGTCAACGTCAGGTCCTGCCCATTCAGCTTGAAATGAACTTCGCCCGCAATCGGTGTTGGAGTTACATCTCCGAGCACGTTCGGAACATCGACGGTTTTCTTCCCGTCCGACGGCACAAACGTTCCTGTGACACGGTAAGTCATATCGAGCGGAAAGAAAGTCGGCTCAGCGTAATTGCGAGCGGCTTCACTGTTCAGGTCTTTCAGCCGGATTCCCACTCGCGATCCGCGCTGAATCACGTACATACGCAAGCTGCCCATCTCGATAACCGTCGGCTTGCCAGTTACATCGGCCTGCAGCTTTGCCTGGACCACCGATTGGCCGTCGATTTTCGCCTGTGTACCTTTCTCAAGTTCGACCGAAACTGCGTCGCCCTCAAGCTTAAACACGCCCGCATGAGCCGGTCCCGACGGAAGCACAATCGCATTGTCGCTGCCGCTGCCAAACATATTCGCGCCCGGCTTCAACCAGAACAGTCCCGCAAGGACGAGCCAATTCTGCTTGAGATCATCAACCAGTTCCGATTTCCACTTCTCAAAAGATTGCAAGTAAGCAGTATCAGGCGGCTGAATTGAAAGAACAGGCACGCAGAGGATTACGATTGCCACGACCAGAACCGGAATTCTGTTCCGCGAAATCTGACACACAATTCGCCGATGGCCGAAAGCCGATCGGCGACTAAGTCTTTCTTGCATATTCCCTCGAATCGGGCAGCGGTTCCAACCCACGTCCCGCAAAGATCTGCTGGAACTCGTTCACCAGTTCATCGTGGATCAATGCGTTCGAAGCCACGGTCTCACGGCTGTCCAACTTAAATTTGCCACCGCTGAAATCTGTTATGCGTCCGCCCGCTTCCTCCACGATCAGCACTCCAGCCGCCGTGTCCCACGGATTCAGATTGAATTCCCAAAATCCATCAAAACGCCCGCACGCCACCGAGCACAAATCCAGCGCCGCCGACCCCGGACGCCTGACTCCATGCGATCGCAGTGTGATCTGATGATAAAAATAAATATTCGGATTCTTGTGTCGTTTGTGGCTGGGAAAACCCGTAGCCAAAAGCGATTGTGCGAGTTTTGGAACAGTCGAAACGTGAATCGGCCGTTCGTTGAGATATGCTCCCGTGCCCCGTTCAGCCGCGAACAGTTCGTCTCGGGTCGGATCATAGCAAACCCCTGCAATCAGCTCCTGCCCTTTTTGGAGTCCCATGGAAACGCAGAACACGGGATATCCATGAGCAAAATTCGTCGTGCCATCCAGCGGATCGATGTACCAACGAAATTCGCTGCCGGTATCCCGCAGCCCCTCTTCTTCGCCGAGAACATCATGAGAGGGCCACAGTTTGCGAATACGTTCGCGAATCAACGCCTCCGATTTGCGGTCCGCGGCCGTGACTAGATCTGCCTCGCCCTTGTATTCAATCTGAATATTGCGATCGAAGAATTGCATCAGCAGCGCGCCGGCTTCACGCGCAATGGCGGCCATCGCCTGGACATACTCGAATTTTGGCATCGAGGAATTCAAGTCGTCAGTTTCGCAGATGTCCCCACATTAACGCAAAAGCCCATGCCGTTCAGCAACGACGCTCTCATACAATCCATGCGGGAACAGCCTTCCCTTGCTAAAGTATGTAGATTACAAATGCGCCTCGTCATCAAAGTCGGAACCAGCCTGATTGCGCCCGGCGGGCGGATTGATACCAAACAACTGCGCACTCTCGTCGATCAACTTGACCTTTCGCATCACGAATTCCTCATCGTAAGTTCGGGAGCGATTGCTTCGGGCATGGCAAATCTGGGCTTGAGCGAAGACCAACGCCCGTCGAGTGTGCCGTTGATGCAGGCTTGCGCTGCCGTCGGACAAAGCGCGCTCATGCATACCTACGAGCAGCTATTCTTCGGCAAGAAAATCGTGGCCCAATTGTTGCTCTCAAACGACGATTTCACTTCGCCGGTCCGGTACGAGAACCTGCAGAATACGTTCAATCAATTGCTTAAGCTAGGCGTTGTTCCAATCGTGAATGAAAATGATAGCGTTTCCGTCCGCGAACTGGTAGGCGCCTTCGGTGATAACGACGAACTAAGCGCGCTGCTGGCTG